>JALETS010000232.1 GCA_022781395.1 Lachnospiraceae bacterium
ATCCTCAAGCATTGCTTTTCTTCTGTCACCATAGCCCGGTGCTTTAACAGCAACGACATTGAAGGTTCCACGCAGTTTGTTTACAATCAGAGTTGTAAGAGCTTCACCTTCTACATCTTCAGCGATAATCAGTAATTTGGAACCGGACTGTACGATCTGCTCCAGAATCGGAAGGATCTCCTGAATATTGGAAATCTTCTTATCTGTGATCAGGATATACGGATTATCCAGATTAGCTTCCATCTTATCCATGTCAGTTGCCATATAAGCAGAGATATAACCTCTGTCAAACTGCATACCTTCTACTAAGTCAAGCTCTGTCAGCATAGTCTTGCTTTCTTCGATTGTGATAACACCATCGTTGGAAACCTTCTCCATAGCATCTGCTACCAACTGTCCTACTTCCTCATCACCTGCGGAAATAGCCGCTACTCTTGCAATATGTTCCTTACCGTTTACTTTGGAGCTCATCTTGGCAATTGCATCAACTGCACAATCTGTTGCTTTCTTCATACCTTTTCTTAAAATGATTGGGTTAGCGCCTGCTGCCAGGTTCTTCATACCTGCATTTACCATAGCCTGTGCAAGTACAGTAGCGGTTGTGGTACCATCACCTGCTACATCATTGGTCTTGGTAGCTACTTCTTTCACAAGCTGTGCGCCCATGTTCTCGAATGCATCCTCTAACTCGATCTCTTTTGCAATAGTAACACCATCATTGGTAATAAGCGGAGCACCGTAGGACTTATCCAGAACTACGTTTCTTCCTTTCGGTCCAAGTGTTACTCTGACAGTATTTGCTAACTGGTTTACACCAGCCTCTAAAGCTGCTCTGGCTTCTGCGCCATATTTAATTTCCTTTGCCATATTGATTGCCTCCTAATTATACTCTTTCATAATTAATCTCATTACTTTTACTATCTGTAATACAATAAAAATGTTTATTTACGATATCTCATATATCATAAGAAACGTCTTACTCGATCACTGCAAGGATATCATTCTGCTTTACGATAATATACTCGTCTTCATCAAGTTTAACTTCTGTTCCGGAGTATTTGGAATAGATGACCTGATCGCCGACTTTTACTTCCATCTTAACTTCCTTGCCATCAACAACTCCGCCGGGGCCCACTGCAATAACTTCTGCCTGCTGTGGTTTCTCCTTACTCTGACCCGGTAAAACAATACCGGATTTGGTAGTCTCTTCTGCAACTAACTGCTTCAATACAACTCTGTCGCCAAGTGGTGTTAACTTCATGATAATTGCCTCCTTATTTTAACCATTTACTTCTTTCGATTATTCTGTTAGCACTCATTCTCTTCGAGTGCTAATCACTAGAACATATATTAGCTTTATATGCAGGTGTTTGCAAATTGGTCTATCATTCCATTTTAATTCTATTCTCTTGTTTTCTCATTTATTCTCTTATTTTCTCTTATTATCTCGTTTTCATTCAGAATAAGGAATTTAATACTTATTTTATAATTGGTTTATTCTTACGCATTATTTCTCATTTTCGAAAAAAAGAAAGCCATGTTATTAAGCATCGCTTTCTTTTCTTCATTACCCTTATTACAAACCATTATCTCTGTATAAAAACCTCTCGTTGAAGCCTATTTCTTCAGACCATGTTCCAGCCTCTCACGATATCCCGGAGCATTCTTTACTTCAAATTTATTATTGAACATCTCATATTCGGCATCCGGCAATTTGTTCTGCAGCACTTCCTCCACATTGGTCTTATAAACCAATCCGCAGGCCACGGACGGCGCCAGAATCGGGTCTTCATAATTAAGGCATGCTTTCTGTACCCTGTCACAATAATCTTCTGCTTCACCATCCTCCGCCATAGGAATCAATGTGATAAAAACATCTCCGTCAATACGTCCGATTACATAATCCGGCTTCGCTTCCTGCTTTAAAATATCGGCAATAGTTTTAATCAGCCTGTCACTTTCTTCATCCCCAAAATGGTCATTCACAAACTTCCAGTCATTGATGTTCACATTGATCACTGCCACAGGCACTACCTCAGCCCGGTCAATAACCTTCATACGCTCTTCAAAGTACAGCTTATGATACACCCCTGTAAGAGCATCCTCTTTCTCTCCTCTGGCAGTCTGTATATGCTGTACACCTATCTGTTCTTCCAACTCATCCAGATAAATGGAAGACTCCGTATGTAAATATGCTTCCTCGCCCCATTGAGACAGCATAGCTGCTAATTCATTCAAAAGCTTCTCTGTCTGTGCCAGTTTCTCTTCCGGCACCTTGTCGGTTCTGGTATACAGATGTGCGATCGTTCTGCCGTAAACCCTGATCTTACGTCCCGGCTCACCTACCACATCCGGCGTGAATCCCGCAAAATTACCGACGGAAACAACTTTCTCGCCATGCCTCTCCGTCAACAGGATCTCCAGATCTGCCACCTGGCACAATGCCTTACAGTACTCTGTCAGGGTGTCAATATGATACAGATTATCCAGTGCATAATTTCTGATATTTTCTTTGATTCTTTTCTCAAACGGAATTGCCTTGTAATCCATCCTGCGTAACCTCTCTTATCCCCAAATGAATATAACAAAATTCATTTTCAGTATACCTTTTTTGCTGTCATTTGTCTAGAAATCCTTTATTTAATTATTGAAAACAAAGCAAAACTAACCAAATAATAACCTATGTGCATTACCTTCAAGAATTAAGTTAATCTCTTCCTCTGTAAGGCCTGAATTTATAACATTTTGCACAGATACTCGCTGTGAAGTCCAGGGACTGTCAGAACCAAATAGTATTTTATCAGCACCATGTTTTCTGACAATTCTTACAAATTTTGATAATTCTAAAACACTGTTACAGGAAGGAAGCTTATCATCAAATGGAATAATTTTATTAATACTAAAAGAAGTATCAAGATAAACATCTGCACCGGCAAGATCACTTTCTACCATATCCCATTCGTTAAAACCGCCCATATGTGCAAGGACGAATTTAGTAGGCTTAACAATATCAATAGCCTTAAGGATATATTTTAAACTGCTTTTATCATTCCCCGGAAAGCTAATATCCTCTCCGGCATGAACAACAGTAATCAAATCAAGTTCAGAAGCTATATCAAGTATCCTTAAGTACATAATGTCATCCATCCTGACATCCTGCGCTACAGGATGAATTTTAATCCCCTTAAATCCTGCTTTTTTAATATTGCCAAGCATAGACAGGATATTTGTATCTTCAGGATGAATGGCAGCAAAATAAATTAGTCCGGTCTCTGATGACAATTCATTTTTCTTGACACTTCTTGCATTGATAGCATTTGCCTGCATAATTCTCGTTGCTACAGGAAGGACCACTGACAAACTAATATCATTGTCCGAATCTGCTTTCATAAGTCCCGAATCGGTGCCATCTGTATAGTTTCTTATGTTAGCACTTCTTCTTAGTTTATCAACAGCTTTATATGCTATATGATCTTCAAAAGTATGTGTATGAAAATCAATCGTTCCCATTTAACAATTCTTACCTAATTCAAATGCCTTTTTGTTTAAATCAAGGAATTTGGCAGGAACAATTTCATTCATAGTTTCTATCCAGATACTTTCCGGAACATCACCAAACAATGTAGATAATTTACCCATCAATGCAATATTCACCGCCTTGCTGGAGCCTGCCTCAGTAGCAATCGCAAGAAAGTCTCCTGTGATGACCTCGGCTCCTGTTTTCTTAAGCTTTTCCTCGATATCCTCCGGATATTCAGAAGCCCCGATAATAACCGGCATAGGTTCCATACGCTGTGTATTAACTAAAATCTTACCGCCCT
>JALETS010000254.1 GCA_022781395.1 Lachnospiraceae bacterium
ATCATGATGATCATACAAATCACCGGTTGTGAAGGAAGCAATGCTTTCGTTGTACAGTGAGTACGGAGAAGTAGTGCCGGCTTTGATGATGTTGCCTTTGTACAGCTTGAATTTAACTTCACCTGTTACATACTGCTGTGTAGACTCGATAAATGCCTGTACAGCCTCACGAAGAGGAGTAAACCATTTGCCTTCATAAACGATCTGTGCAAACTTGTTGCCCATATCCTCTTTCAGGGCATAGGTATCACGGTCAAGGATCAGTTCTTCTAACTGCTGGTGTGCCTCATAGAGAATGGTACCGCCGGGGGTTTCATATACACCACGGGATTTCATACCAACAACACGGTTCTCTACGATATCTACGATGCCGATACCGTGCTTGCCGCCTAATTCATTTAAGGTAGCGATGATTTCGGAAACCTTCATTTTTTTGCCGTTTACAGAGGTAGGAACACCTTTTTCAAAAGTCATGGTAACATACTCGCCCTCATCAGGAGCTTTCTCAGGAGTCGTACCAAGTACAAGCAGATGCTCATAATTAGGCTCATTTGCAGGATCTTCCAATTCCAGACCTTCATGGCTGATATGCCATAAGTTACGGTCACGGCTGTAACTGTTGTCAGCGGAGAAAGGTAAGTTAATGCCATGCTGACGGCAGTATTCGATCTCTTCCTCACGGGAATTCAGAGTCCATTTCTCATTTCTCCAGGCTGCAATGATCTTAAGATCCGGAGCAAGAGCCTTGATACCTAACTCGAAACGAATCTGATCATTACCTTTACCGGTAGCGCCGTGGCAGATAGCGGTAGCACCTTCCTTACGGGCAATTTCTACTAATTTCTTGGCAATTACAGGTCTTGCCATGGAAGTACCGAGTAAATATTTGTTCTCATAAACTGCATGTGCCTGTACACAGGGTACGATAAAATCATCACAGAACTCATCTGTAAGATCTTCAATATAAAGCTTGGAAGCTCCGCTTGATAAAGCTCTCTCTTCCAAACCGTCAAGCTCATCTGCCTGACCGCAGTTACCACATACACAGATAACCTCGTAATCGAAATTTTCTTTTAACCAGGGAATGATAACTGTGGTATCCAGTCCGCCGGAATAAGCAAGAATAACTTTTTCTTTCATGATTGTTCCTCCATCCTTTTATGTAATGATAATTTATGCATGCACAGCTTCGGTATGGCTGATACCGACTGTGTAAGTTTGCTCTTAGAACAATATACAACAAGATAATACAGATTGCAAGTGCAAATTTATGCATAATTCAATGAATATTTCTTTTTTTTATGCATAAAACGAAAAAATGATTGCATAATATGCAATCGTGTCGTATGATTATACAAAACTTCAAGGCTGTTATATGATAAAAGGTACAAGGACAGGATTGATTGCCAAGCAGTCAGACGCGTGGTATCATTAGAGGAAATGAAGAGGGAGTGTTTCTGACGGGCAATTCTTCTGCAATAAATCAGCATGAATGGAAAAGAGAAAGGCGGAAAAGATAATGATTAAGGCAGGGATTATCGGAGCAACAGGTTATGCGGGAGAGGAACTGGTAAGACTTCTGATGGCGCATAAAGAAGTAGAGATTAAGTGGTACGGTTCCAGAAGTTATATAGATAAGAAGTATGCGGAAGTTTATCAGAACATGTTTCAGATTGTAAATGATGTGTGTATGGATGATAATATAGAAGCGCTTGCAGACCAGGTGGATGTGATTTTTACGGCAACACCTCAGGGCTTTTGTGCTTCCATGATGAATGATGATATTTTATCCAAAGTCAAGATAGTGGATTTAAGTGCGGATTATCGTATCAAGGATGTAGCTGTCTATGAGAAATGGTACGGTATCGAACATAAATCGCCCCAGTATATACCGGAGGCAGTCTATGGGCTCTGTGAGATTAATCGGGAGGATGTGAAGAAGGCAAGACTGGTAGCGAATCCGGGCTGCTATACGACATGCTCGATTCTGACGGCATATCCATTGGTAAAGGAAGGGCTGATCGATCCCGATACATTGATCATTGATGCCAAGAGCGGTACTTCCGGTGCAGGACGAGGTGCTAAGGTGCCGAATCTGTTCTGTGAAGTGAATGAGAATATTAAGGCCTACGGTGTGGCAAGCCACAGACATACACCGGAGATTGAAGAGCAGCTCGGTTATGCGGCAGGCAAAGAGATTGTATTGAATTTCACACCCCATCTGGTGCCCATGAACAGGGGAATCCTGGTAACTGAGTATGCAAAGCTTAAGCCGGTACAGAAGGAAGATGGCAGTATGGGGCTTCCTTCCTATGAGGATATTAAGGCAGTGTATGATAAATATTATAAGGAAGAAAAATTTGTCCGCGTACTGGATAAAGGTGTCTGCCCTGAAACCAAATGGGTGGAAGGCAGCAATTATGTGGACGTGAATTTTGTGATTGATGAAAGAACCGGTCGTATCATAATGATGGGTGCGCTTGATAATCTGGTCAAGGGTGCTGCAGGGCAGGCGGTTCAGAATATGAACCTTCTGTTTGGACTGAAGGAAAGTGAAGGTCTGGAATTAGTACCAATGTTTCCATAAGGGAATGCGGAGGAATTTTAGAGAAAGGAAAGTACTTAGATATGGAAAGACGGGATAAGATCAATTATTATCTGGATCTGGCGAAAATGGTGGCACAGCGTTCCACCTGCTTAAGAAGGCATTACGGTGCTGTTATTGTGAAGAATGATGAGGTGATTTCCACCGGTTATGTGGGAGCACCACGTGGAAGGAAGAACTGTACAGATCTGGGTGAGTGCATCCGTATTAAGATGGAGATCCCCAGGGGAGAGCGGTATGAACTGTGCCGCAGCGTACATGCGGAGGCCAATGCCATTATCAGTGCTTCCCGGGATAAGATGATAGGCAGCGCCCTGTATCTGGTAGGTGTGGAGGCAGACACAGGGGAATATGTGAAGAATTCCTGCAGCTGTTCCATGTGTAAGAGAATGATTATCAATGCCGGTATCGAAACGGTGTATATCAGGGATACAGAGAATGAATACCGTGTGATTCCGGTAAAGGACTGGATAGAGAATGATGAGTCAATAGATGGTAAACTGGGGTATTAGCATGAGTGAACGGGATATGGCGCTTACGCCGACGAATGATAGACCGACATCAATCGGGAGACTGCCCAAAGAGATGGCAGTGTATGAGCTGTTAGAAAAACTGGAAATACCATATTTGAGACTGGATCACGAAGTGACAGCATCTATTGAGGACTGCCATAATGTGGATCAATTATTGGGCATTCATATCTGCAAGAATCTGTTCTTATGTAATACTCAGAAGACGGATTTCTATCTGCTTATGATGCCGGGTGAAAAGAAATTCAAGACAAAGGAACTGTCATCACAGATTGGCAGTGCTCGCCTTTCTTTTGCAGGTTCTGAGTTTATGGAAGAGTTTCTGGATATTACTCCCGGCTCTGTCAGCGTGATGGGGCTTATGAATGACCATGACGGACGGGTAAGACTGTTGATTGATCAGGATGTGCTGAAGGATGAGTATGTAGGATGCCATCCGTGCATCAATACATCCAGCCTGAAGATTAAAACCAGTGATATGCTTGAAAAATTCCTTCCCTACGTGCAGCATGATTATACGGTGGTGGAGTTGCATGGAGAGTAGGAAACAGAAGAATTGATGTTATTGATTCGGAAGTTGCGGCGACATAAGACAGAAAATAAGAGTAATCTATGAAAGGGTACAAGATTATGATACGCACGATGACAATCGAGGATTATGAAGGAGTAAAGGCACTTTGGATGTCGATCAAAGGGTTTGCCATCAGGAGTATTGATGATTCCAGGGAAGGGGTGGCACGGTTCTTGCAGAGAAATCCCACGACCAGTGTGGTAGCTGTGGAGGATGGCAGGATTGTGGGCGCAATACTGTGCGGTCATGACGGCAGGCGGGGGTGTCTGTATCATGTGTGCGTAGCAGAGGAATACCGTATGCATGGCATCGGCAAGGCAATGACAGTATTCTGTATGGAAGCCTTGAAGCGGGAGCATATTAATAAGGTGTCATTGATTGCTTTTACGGCCAATGATATCGGTAATGCGTTCTGGCGGCAGATTGGCTGGACGAAGAGGGAAGACTTGAACTATTATGATTTTACACTGAATGAGGCAAACATTACGGCGTTTAATAAGTAAGGTCTGAGTCTGGCTAAATCATTATAAAATCCATTTTCCAAAATAAGTGAATGTAGCATATGGAAAACCGATAAACCGGACGATATATAAATTGTAAATATAAAAAGGAATCGTATCCTTGTTTTCGAACTGGGAGAAAGGTTTGGTATTATGATGAAAATCGCAGAAGCCAGAAGAGCATATGCCACACAACTCAGTGTACAAAGAGGCCAGAGAGCACAGCTTTTGAAACAAAAGGAGAAGCTGGAGCAGGAGAAAGCAAACCGATTAAGTGTTAGCAGTGAAACAAGCGGTAATGGCGTATCGCTGGAGTTGTCGGATGAGTATTTGCAGAGATTTACAGAGTTGCAGGAACGGATTGATACCCTGACAGATCAGATTAAGAAGAATGAAAAAAGTCTGGATGATGTAATCGAGATGGAAGTAGGGATTGCCAATTCCGAGGTGGCAAAGCAGCAGGGTGATGCTATGGAAGAGGCTGCCGAAGATATGGCAAAGTGTCTGGAAATTGCCAGAAGAATCAGTAGGGGAGATAAAGTACCTGCACAGGATGAGAAGAAGCTGATGGATTTCAATATGGAAATTTATCAGATTGCAAAAAACATGGCAGTTATGAATATGAATAAGAAACACAAGGAGTGGGAGTCGCTTTGGGAAGATGAAGAGGAAAAGCAGGAGTATGCTGATCCTATGGAGACTGCCGCAGATGCAGAGATGAATATTGCGATGCCGGAGGGAATGGATGCGACGGCACAGTCGCAGGAGTTTCGGGAGTAATTAGAGGGCTTTCGTATTTGAGACGGAAGCCCGTTTATATTGTCCTCTGTTTTGAATAAGTATTCATGTTGAATGAATAATATACAATAAAACATGAATAAAATACATAAAATAATTGAAAATATGCATAAATTTGCACTTGCAATTCATATTGTTTTATTGTATATTGGTTTATAGTTGTAGCAGGCCCATATAATGGAAGGTGTAAAGGGCCAAAAGAAAGGTATGAACAGACATGAATATTATACAAGGCGGTGTGACCGCAGCGAAAGGCTTTGAGGCAGCAGGCGTGGAGGCTGCGATTAAATATCAGAACAGGAAGGATATGGCAATGGTGTACAGCACGGCACCCTGTACGGCAGCAGGCGTGTTTACCGGCAATGTGGTTAAGGCGGCCCCGGTATTGTGGGATAAGGAAGTGGTCAGCCATTCTCCTTCGGTTCAGGCTGTTATCGTGAATTCAGGTATTGCCAATGCCTGTACCGGCAAGCAGGGCTATGACTGCTGTAAGAAGACGGCACAGAAGGCAGCGCAGGTGCTGGGTATCTCTGAGGATGCGGTTATCGTGGCATCTACCGGTGTCATCGGCTGGCAGCTTCCTGTGGATAAGATTGCAGCAGGGGTGGAGAAGCTGGCAGCAGCCAAGGCTGATACCTTAGAGGCAGGTACATTGGCAGCGGAAGCTATTATGACCACAGATACGATTTCCAAGCAGGCAGCAGTACAGATCGAGCTGGGCGGCAAGACGGTAACCATCGGTGGTATGTGTAAGGGTTCCGGTATGATTCATCCGAATATGTGTACCATGCTGGGATTTGTAACTTCGGACATTGCAATCTCCAAGGAGCTTCTGCAGGAAGCCTTAAGAGAAGATGTGGTTGATACCTTCAATATGATTTCCGTGGATGGCGATACCTCCACCAATGATACACTGGTAGTTCTGGCCAATGGTCTTGCCGGCAATCCGGAGATCAC
>JALETS010000263.1 GCA_022781395.1 Lachnospiraceae bacterium
AAAAGATTCTCACTGCTGCCGTCTGTCACATACTCCGTCTTAATAAAAAATGTGGCTTTCACATTATGTTTATCCAGCACATACAATACTTTACCGATTGTGGCTTCATTTCCCCAGTCATCAAAAGTAAGGAATACCGTATTGGAACCTCCGGTATTAATCCGCCCTGTACGGTCCAGTATTGCCAGTTCTTCCTCTGCAAAACCTCCCAGTTCCAGATAAGGATTACCAATATAACTTTCCTGCAGCATCTGTTCAAAGGACGACTGCATTCTGCCACCCGGTCCAACAGTATTATATGTGCCATTCGTTGCCGCCGGATAATTCCAGGTATGGTCCAGAAGCTGAGACACACTGCATATCTGCAAAATATGGCCCTCCTGCTTACCATAATCCGTTGGTAATACCTTATACTGATAAACCGCACGCACCAAATCGGCTGTATTCTTTGTCTCCTCATACACCTTCATATTAAAGTACGTGATATCTCCCCGGCATAATACAAGGCGGGAATCAGAATAATAATCCTTTACAATCTCCTCCCCCGTATATTTCTTTGCAGCATACTCTGTTCTTGTAGGGGAAGAATTATAAAGAATAAGCTTTTTATCCATAGCCGCAGCTGCCATCTGCATATCTTCCGTGACCACACCGTAAGGCGGCATGAACAGATCACTCTTCACCCCCATTTGAGACAATACAAGATCATTCTTATAAATATCCTCGCATATCTTACCAAAAGACATCTTCCTCATGTCTTTACCAAGATATCCTCCATTTCCGATTTCACAACCTGCATCCAGGATCTGCCGTATCTGACCCGGATAACGGTCAATTTCCTCTCCTGTCACAAAGAACGTTGCTGTTGCTTCCATCTCCTGCAAAGCTTCCAGCACATTGGAGAGTTCTTCTGCATCCCCCAGTCCCCGAAAAATAAATGCCGTCTCCCGGTCTGTCGTATGAACTGCAGTAATTACTTCCGTCTGTTCTTCCTTATACTGTTCTTTCACAGCCTCATATTGTGCTGCCAGATTACCCATATCATGATCTGTGAAGCTGCTTATCGGAACTGTCCTATATTCTTCCTCATCAAGTGCATCAAGAAGCCATTGCACGACCTGCATCAATCTTTCATCTTCTGACAGATTCTCATCTTCCTGTTGATATAGATTCAATCCCGCCTGTTTATCCTTTGCCGGTTTCGCCTCCTTCTTATCCTCCTCATATTCCAGTTTATCCAGATATCCGTTCATTTTAACGGTGATGATACTTCCTTTTCCTACATTTCTGACATAATTCTGTGCCATTTCCTGATCAGAAAAGCTGGCAAAATTAAGATAATGGGTCGGATATAAAACATTGTCATATCCGCTGACCGCTGCCGCATACAGGATATCCTGAGTCTCATCGGTTGCATTACACTTCAGAATCGTAGGGATAATTCCAATTTTGTCCTCATATACTACTTGTGCACGGCAGAAATCTTCCACCATTTCCTCTTTCGAAAGCTTTTCCATATGTGGTGTTCCATACAAGGTATAACTCCCAAAGTCATTCCCCGACTCCATAATCCTGCTTACTGTATCTATGTCTTCACTGGCATCCACTGCAGATATGAAAAAAGCCGCCTGCATATCGTGTTCCTTCAATTCATCCAGGATCTGCTGTATTACCCGGCTGTCAGCCTTTCCTTCAAAACAGATTACAACCTCCTTCTCAACTGTATTGATATCCGTAATCATTCCTGCCTTTTCCGGATTGTCTTTCAGCTTTCTTAATGCCTCTGTGATTTTATCTCTTGCCGAATAATCTGTTTGTTCTATAGTCAGCGTATCGGCAAATGTCTCTCTCCTCTGTTGTTGTATCAAAACGTAAATTACACAGGCTGTTATCATTAGTAACAATAGAATGAGCCATATCAGCACCCATTTTTTGTTTTTTCTACCGTTCATGCGATCTCCTTTCTCCGCTCAAATACAGCCAAATTGCAATTTTTGCACACAAAAAAAGCCTTACACTCAAGAGTATAAGACTTTCATTGTATAAAGCTGGTAACGGGAATCGGACCCGTGACCTCCGCACTACCAATGCGACGCTCGACCGACTGAGCCATACCAGCTTGTTGACTAAAGATATACTTTTTGTCACGAGTTGTAGTATATCATAGCCATTTTAACTTTGTCAAGCCCGGCCAATGTTTTTTGTCAGATTCTTGAATGCATAATTGCCCCTAATATTTTATAAACAGATTACAATTATGCTATTCAAGTGTCTTGCCGGTTAAGATTTCTACCAACTCCGGATATTTCCAGCTGTTATTTTCCCTGTCCAGCAGTTGATAGGTACTGCCATTGTCCCACCAGACACAGGTAATGCCATTCTCCTTTGCCAGCTTTATAAAATACTGCGTCCATGCCTGTCTGTCGTCCGGATTATTCTTATCCACACAGCCGAATTCTGTCACTACAACCGGTATACCTTCTTGAACAAATAATTGATTCATTTGCATAAAAGCTCTCTGTAATTCTTCAGTATCCCGGAGGTTATCCTCACTCCACTGTGTGCTTCCCTCTTTATTCTGACAAAAATCATACGGCAGATAGGCATGTATGGAAACCAGAATATGTCCCTTAGGAACTTCAAGATCCTCCATAACCTGTTCCAGATTATGTCCTGCGTAGGTTGTGATCAGAAGGTATCTGCTCTTATTCTTTCCACCGCTCTCTCTGACAGTTTCAACAAAAGCAAGATTCAGATCATTTACCATCTTCCGAAGTTCTTCTGTACCTTCATTCCACTCGTACTCACTGTCATGCTGTCTTGGTTCATTCATCCCCTCAAACAGTAGTTTTTCATCATAAGACTCAAACCGTACAGCTATCTGCTTCCATAACTTTCGTAGCCGTTCTTCAATCCTCTCCTCCTGACCGGGTATCAGACTCATCCAATTCTCATGATGAGTATTTAAGATCACATACAGATCTTCTTCCAGTGCCATATCTACTACTTCCTGCACTCGGTCCATCCATACTTCCGACACATTTCCCTCTTCGTCCATATGATCTGCCCAGCTCACGGGAATCCTTACTGTCTGAAATCCGGCTTCCCGTATGGTCTTAAACTGTTCTCGCATAATGACAGGATTATTCCATGAAATCTCATATTCCAGTTCTTCTGCATCCGGCTTATAATCCCGCAGTCCGATAGCATCCAGCGAATTTCCCAGATTGATACCAACTCCCAGTCGCTTTGCAAACCGCAGATTTTCGCCTTTTTTCCATCGTATTCCTGCAACAGCAGCTGCCAGACACAGAACAAGTAGCCCGGTAAGTATTGCCATTGACCTTATCTTCCTCATCATAATATACTGTGTTCTCCCGTCGGAACCTTAAGATATCAGCTCGGTTTCATCAAAATCCTTTTTCTTTTCTTCTTTCTTCTTTTGAGCCGCATTCTTACGTCTGTTTGCTTCCTGCTGATTCAATGCTTCCTCATTCGTTTCTTTCAGCCATACCATGAGACGTTCCATCCGTTCTGTATCAGACAACAGTTCCTTACAATTAGTTACCTCATATAACTGATATCCCGAGCGCAGCTCTTTCTCATAACGGCACTCCAATTCTATATCCACCGGAAGCTTTAACACGATTTTCTCTTGTTTCATGCCATGCTCCACACAGGCATAGCAGTAATTAAAATCATGCAGCAAAATCTGTCCATACAGCTTGCGGGATTCTCCTTCCGGTAAATAACAATCTACTTTGACATCCAGCAGAATTCTCGGATACTGCCTTTTCTGAAAGAAAGGCGTGGTCAGTCTTTTCTGCGTATTCAGTTCAAGATCCTCAAAACTGCCGCTATCCCTCTTAATCTCCTGCGGCAGCACCGGAACCCTGTCATACAGCATCTGCAGATATTCATCATAGGAATCCCCGTAATCCAAAATCTTCATGGAATAGTTCCACTGTCTTCCCTGCTGGCTTACAAATACAAT
>JALETS010000265.1 GCA_022781395.1 Lachnospiraceae bacterium
AACCATCGTCATTGACATAACCAATGAAAAGGAAATGAAACAGTTTGCGGAAGTGTTGGCAATTCAGAATCCGAAGATTACCGTGCTGGTTAATTGCGCCGGTGTGGGAAGCCATGGTTTATTCCGAAGACAGACGGAAGAAGAGATTACAGATATGGTTAATCTCAATATTGTGGCCTTAACGAAGATGACCAAGCTGTGCCTGCCTTATATGCGCAGAGGCAGTAAGGTTATCCAGTTTGCATCAGGCGCTGCATTTGTTCCCCAGGCCGCCTTCGCGGTTTATGCTGCATCCAAGTCCTATGTTTACTCGCTAAGCAGAGCCCTGTCCAAGGAACTGCAAGGCTCCGGTATCTATGTAACCGCTGTATGCCCGGGTCCTGTTAATACACCTTTTCTCGAACATGCCTATGGCAGTCTGTCTGAAATAAACGGGTTGAAAAAACTGACGATGGCAAAGACTGAGTGTGTGGTTGCAAAAACAATAGAGGATTGCAGACGTCATAAGACGGTTTCAATCTGTGGTCTGCCCATGAAAGTCTTATATTTGCTGACACAAAGTGTACAGAATGTGATGCAGAAATTAATGTAGACTTTATGAAAATATGATATGATAGTAAAGATTGAGAGAAAGGAAGGGTTATTAAGATGTCAATAGAACGTGTGAAAGCATATTTTAGACAATATGATATGGATCAGAGAATTATAGAGTTGCAGGAATCCAGCGCCACAGTGGAACTGGCAGCGCAGGCTTTGGGGTGTGAGCCGGAGCGGATTGCAAAATCCCTGTCTTTTATGGTAGAGGATAAGCCGGTTCTGGTTATCTGTGCAGGCGATGTAAAGATTGATAATCCCAAGTATAAAGCAACCTTTGGAACAAAAGCGAAAATGCTTGCTCCTGACGAGGTGGAGAAGTTAATCGGACATGCGATTGGTGGTGTCTGTCCTTTTGGAATTGAAGAGGGAGTAGCGGTCTATCTCGATGAGTCTCTGAAGCGGTTTACAACTGTTTATCCTGCCTGCGGCAGCGCTAACAGTGCCATTGAACTTACCATTCCGGAGTTAGAGCAGTATTCCGGGTATGAGAAATGGGTGGATGTGTGTAAATTACGGGAAGCCTGAACAGTGAAGAAAGAGGCATGATTTGTATGAAGAATTTAGTGAGAGCAAAAGGTACATACGGCTATATAGAGAACCACAAGGCATACGCAGCCATAAGAACACTGGTTTACTTCCTATTGTGTATAGGCTTATATGTGATGGGCTATGTGACTACAGGGAGTAATAAGAATCTTCTTACTGTTGTGGCTATCCTGGGCTGTCTTCCGGCATGCAAGAGTCTGGTAAATCTGGTCATGTTCCTGAAAGCAAAAGGCTGCAGTCAGGAACTGATGCAAAGGGTGAGGGAATATGATGAGGATTTGACAACTTTCTATGATTTGTATTTTACCACCTATCAGAAGAATTTTGCCATCAGCCATATGGTATTAAAGGGAAATGTGCTCTGTGGCATTACAGAGAATTCCCAATGTGATGTTAATGAGGCCGAAAAGCATCTGGAGCAGATGTTAACACAGGAAGGCATTAAGAATGTTACAGTTAAGATTTTTTCTGACATCGACAAATATATTGACCGGCTGAGTCAAGTTAAAAAGCTGGATACGGAAGAACATAAGAACAGGGATGGTATTATCAGCCTGTTGAATTCCATTTCTTTATAAGGTAAACAGACATCATTAATCAGAAAAGAAAGTAGAGCAATGTTTCAGAAACAAATTACAGACAAGGAAGCGGGACAACGGTTTGATAAATACCTTCATAAGCTGCTGCCGGAAGCGGGTACCGGTTTTCTTTATAAAATGTTACGTAAGAAAAATATTACCCTGAATGGCAAAAAAGCTGACGGTAGTGAGAAAACCGCGGCCGGAGACAGCGTAGAACTCTTTTTCTCGGAAGAGACTTTGCAGAAGTTTATGGGAAATGACATACCGGAGAAAGAGCATGTGTTTGAAGAGTATGAGAAAGCTTTTCAAAAGTTATGCGCAGTTAAGATTATTTATGAGAATGACCATATATTGCTGGCAGATAAACCGGCAGGGGTATTGTCACAGAAGGCTGAAAAGGGGGATCTGTCACTGAACGAATGGCTGATTGGATATCTGCTGCACAGCGGCTTCCTGAAACAGCAGGATGTGCAGATGTTCAAGCCTTCAGTCTGTAACCGGCTGGATCGCAATACAAG
>JALETS010000033.1 GCA_022781395.1 Lachnospiraceae bacterium
AGATTCCGTATTTCCTTAAAACTCTCTATCGGCTCTGACACATAATAATCGCCTTTCCCCTTGG
Source organism: Lachnospiraceae bacterium (assembly GCA_022781395.1). Lineage (GTDB taxonomy): Bacteria > Bacillota > Clostridia > Lachnospirales > Lachnospiraceae > UBA3282. Next base: position 65 of record JALETS010000033.1, read on the forward strand.
TCAGAATCGCTTCCGGTGCCGCCTGAGATCTCTCCTGCATCCGCTTCAGTATCGCTTCTTCATCTATCTCCTCTACCTGATAGGTCCAGCGGTACCACGGCTCCTCCTTCTCCAGATCCTCTTCCTGCACCGACTGTATGAACTGCCGGAAAATATCCTCCTCCCGCAGGCTCTCTGTTACTTCCTCTGTTGCCGGCTCTGTTCCGGTCTTCTGCCATACCGCATCCGTCTCTGTTGTGTTTTCCTGCCATATCACATCCTCTTTTTCTATCATTTCTTCATTACCTGCACCTTCCCGCGCCATCGACATATTCTCCAGAATATTGTGGGTCAGCCTGGTTGCCTGCATATAAGAAGTATCACTGTTCCCCCCTGACTTCCAGATACCGGTATCTGTTCCCACACCGCAGGAAGTTGAATAATAGTAGTTTTCTGCCGGTTCTCCCTGATAGGTAAGTATCATCCCATCCGTTTCCTTGACAGCACGGGTTGTAGCCGAATTTTCACTGCAGTTATGGTAGACCTGATAAGCTATTGTATCATCCACATGAGCTCCCAGCTCCGGTACACCTGCATGCAGAATATAACGATACCCATATGTCCTTGCACAGACTGCCTGGGCTTTTAACGCTTCCATGGGATAGGAAGCCGGCATCTCGCTTGGCACAACGGCATACAGATATTCTTCCAAAGGCAGTTCATTAATCAGTACCATACCTGCTCCGGTTCTGTAGCACTCGATACTTCCCCGATACATATTGTCCTCTTTCGTAATACCGGGCAGCGTAACCTGAATCTTATCCGTCAGATTAGCACTTTTGTATATTTTACGTTCTCCGATTTCCAGATCTTTTTCCCGGACCTTTATCGTCTCACCATCCACCATCAGTTTCGCTTCTTCGTGATAATTACTGTTGTTCGCTGTATTCCTGATCAGGACACGAATCCTGTCTGCCGCCTCATCCCCGGATACCAGACAGGCGCATACTTTGTCCTTCGAAATAACAAAATCAGTATCTGCGTAGCCAATCTTCAAATCGTTTCTTGTCAGCGTTTCCATTGTTCCGTATAATTTATAGACTTCCATCCTGTCGTCAATCTTATAGGTTCCGCAGCCTTCAACTTCGATTTCACCTTCTCCGATACGCAAAAGTTTGCCATGCACTTTCTCGTTTTTCTCTTTCGCCTCTATAATCTTCCCATCAGAAAATGTCAGATCCGCGATCCTCTCCCTCTCCGGTATCTGCCCTGCTCCGGTATCTGAGGCGACAGCCACCGTAAAAGAAACCTGCCTGTAGAAGCACTCTAACACCCCATCGGTAGACTCCATGACCCATACATTGCCCAGATAGTGCTCCTCCGGCAGTACCTCCACAATCGTCAGAAGCTTATCTCCCTGTATATACACCTTCATCTCCTGAAATACATTCTGTTCAAAAACTGAGGAACAGTATTCATATGCCCCCTGCATGGAGCCGTTTTCCGTATAGGCTTTCTTTTCCTCCGCATCTATCTTTAATACAAAAACAGTGGTCTCCCAAATGGACGAATCCGGATCAAGATGTGCCAGCATCAGCCGATATGCTTCGTACCAGTCAGACTTTAACACCATATCCTCCTGCCTGTAAAAATCTGCAAAATCCGGGATACTGTAAGATGCCCCGTCAATCTGTCGGTAAATATCTATGTACTGTGCATAGGTAAGAGATGTTTCACCTGTCGCATTACCTGATTCGTCATCCGTCGCCAAACTGCCGGCAGCATCTTTCTCAGGCTCCCAGCTTAGTCCCAATGCCTCCATCAGTATCTGCACATCCTCTACAGATATCTTCTCTCCCTCCGGTGCCTCCCTGTCTGTCTGCCCTCTTCCCAGCCAGACACAGACCAGAAACAAAATACCGAAAAAAATCAATGCCAGTTTAATCAGAAATTGTGAATCCCGCATCTCTTCCCTGCTTTGCAATATAGTTTCTTCTATCCTATGCAGTTTTTGTGTAAAATATGTGCCTCCCAAAGAGCATACACATTTAAATATTGCGGGTAATCACTTAAACCCATACACAACAAAAGCAGCCGTATCAAACGACTGCTTTTCTTCCGTATAATCCCCAAAATGCCGGATCTTGTATTTTGACTCCTAGCTAAGCTAGGTGGGTAACCGCAACCATACTTCTGTCTTCCACTGCATAAGGTCCGAAGACCGGAGGCCTGACATCTATATGGCGATATAGGAATCCCGTTTAAAGTATCTGTAGGTTCAAAATAACAAGACTGTATCGCACATTTCAGGTTAGTTCTATTATAACCGAGTTATTATGATATTACAACTCATTTTTGTGAAATGTTAATGATTTCCAGACACCGGTAAATACCGGCTCAAAGTCTGTTCTAATTTTGATACTGCAATCGGTTTTTCAATAAAATCGTGGAATCCCATGTTAACATATCGTTCTCTTGCCCCGTACATGACATTTGCCGTAAGTGCGATTACCGGCAGAGTATCATATCCTTTTCCCATTTGCCTGATCCGCGACAACGTCTCTATACCATCCATCCCCGGCATAAGATGATCCAGAAGAACAATATCAAATTCTTCCTGTTCTAGGCATTTCAGGCATTCCTGACCACTCTGTACACATGTCACCTTTGCACCGGTTCTCTTCAGCAGACCTTTAATAACCACTAGATTGACCCTGTTATCATCCACTGCCAGAATCCTTGCATCAGGAATATACAGACTTGCTTTCTGTTCTTCTGATTCTTGCTGATTGTTCTGCGAAACATTTGCCCGATCACATAATGGTGTTTTGTCTATGACCTTCTGCGGTAATACAAAAGAGAACACCGAGCCTTGCCCATAAACACTTTCGACTTCCAGCTTGCTGTTCATCTGCTCCAATAACCGGACAACGATACTCATGCCAAGACCGGTACCTTCCACCTTACGGTTACGCTGTACATCCAGCCTGGCAAACTCCGAAAACAGTTCTTTCATATCCTCCTGCTTCATACCTATGCCGGTATCTTCTACCCGAACCATCAAGCCTATCCTGTCATCCTCTAAAGGACAATAATCTATCCGGAAAGTCACCTCTCCTTTTTCCGTATATTTAACAGCATTAGTCAACAAATTAACAATAATCTGCTTAATACGCACTTCGTCTCCAAGAAGCACGCTTGGCATCTTATTATTTACTATAATATTAAACTGTAAATTCTTTTCTTTGGCCTTTATGGATATCATATTGTTAATATCCGAAATAACCGTATCTATCCGATAAGATACATCAACAATCTCCATCTTGCCTGCTTCAATCTTCGAGTAATCCAAGATATCATTAATGATACTGAGCAGCATCTTTCCGGCATTTCTGATATCATACGCATAGGAACGGATCACATCATTATCCGTTTCTCTGATAATCATCTCATCCATCCCCAGAACCGCATTGATCGGTGTCCTGATCTCATGAGACATATTGGAGATAAACAGACTCTTAGCCTTATTAATACTGTCCAGCTTCTTATTTTTCTCTTCCACAGCCGCAATGATATTTTCCTGCTGCAGAAGCCGTATCATATCCTCATGGATATCCTGTACTGTATACACAAAAACAGGATAATCCCTTGAAAAGCCTTTCATACGGATAAACATCAGTCTGCACCAGATATACTGCCCCTGTATGTTCATCATCTGAATTTCAAACTTATATTGCTGCTCCTTTAACAGTCTCTCCGTAACATAGTCCGGATCTGACATGGACATAAACATCAGTCTGTCATCAGGCAGAAACATATTGGAAATCGCATTTCTCCACTGCAGATAATCTATGTCCAGATAATCCTGCCCGGAAGCGCTGATTTCAGTCGTATTGGAATTCGTACAGGAATTATCCTTTAGATTAACAATCATGGAAAAAAGATAATTCTCCTGAATGGTATCCATCTTCAAACGCTCATAATCATTCCACCGGGTACGACTGTCATCTTCAACGATCAGCAATACACTTTCCTGTTCCGATATACTGACAATACGATACTCATATTCTCTCTCTGCATTGTCAACCGTAAGCACCAGACTTCCATGATATTTGTCCTGCAGAAACAGGTTCTCACTGTTAAATATCTCATATTTTCCTTTGTTTCTGCTCATATTCGACTTATTCAAAGAAAACAACTGTGAATACAGCATACCCAAAGATCCTGTTTCACTGATTAATCGCATAAACACATCATCAGTCTGCAATGCCTCATATGCTTTATCTTCCTTATGAATCAAATACACTGCCGCATAGTTTTGTAATACCCGGCTATATATATCAATCAGTCTCTTTTCTTGATCCATATCTGTTTCCTCAATCTACTCTGTCTTTTCCCC
>JALETS010000112.1 GCA_022781395.1 Lachnospiraceae bacterium
GGAAGAGTAGGTATTTTCCATGGAATGAAATCATATTTTTGTCAGGATAAGTATGGACAGATTGCTCCTGTCTATTCTATCTCTGCCGGTCTTGATTATCCCGGTATTGGACCGGAGCATGCATATTTGCACGATATAGGACGGGCAAAATATGTACCGGTTACAGATGATGAGGCAGTAAATGCATTTGAGTATTTAGCAAAAACAGAAGGAATAATTCCGGCAATTGAGTCAGCCCATGCGGTTGCATACGCAATGAAAATAGCACCGACATTGGATAAAGACAAAATTATTGTAGTAACCATTTCAGGCAGGGGAGACAAGGACTGTGCTGCAATTGCCCGTTACAGAGGGGAGGATATTCATGAGTAGAATAGGAAAAGCATTTGAAAACGGTAAAGCATTCATTCCATTTATTACATGTGGAGATCCGGACTTAACCACAACAGCCGCCATTGTAAGAGCTGCAGCCGCAAATGGTGCGGATCTTATTGAGCTTGGCATTCCATTCTCAGATCCTACTGCAGAGGGACCTGTTATACAGGGAGCCAATATCAGAGCACTTAATGGGGGTGTGACGACCGATAAGATATTTGATCTGGTAAGAGAGCTGCGTCAGGATGTAGATGTTCCAATGGTATTTATGACGTATGCCAATGTTGTATTCTCATACGGCGCAGAACGTTTTATTGCAACCTGTAATGAAATCGGAATAGACGGACTCATTCTTCCGGATTTGCCGTATGAAGAAAAAGAGGAATTTCTGCCACTATGCAAGCAGTATCAAGTAGATTTGATTTCTTTGATAGCACCAACATCCAAGGATCGTATTGCCATGATAGCAAAGGAAGCGGAAGGATTTATTTATATTGTATCCAGTCTTGGCGTAACGGGAATGAGAAGTGAGATTAATACGGATTTGGATTCCATTGTTCGTGTAGTAAGAGAAAATACAGATACACCCTGTGCCATCGGATTCGGAATATCGACACCGGAACAGGCAAATAAAATGTCTCATATCTCAGATGGAGCAATTGTTGGATCCGCGATCATCAAATTGATAGAAAAGTATGGGAAGGAAGCTCCGAAATATGTGGGAGAATATGTAAAGCTAATGAAAGACTCTATAAAATAATGAACGAGGGCATCCGGTAACTTGGCCGGATGCTTTTTTTGTCATAACAGAAATTTTGTATCATGGTATATTTTATTTGCATCTTGGAAGAGAGCCGCTTGAAAAGCCTGATTGCATATGATATCTTGCGTCATAGGAAATGCTTGCTCAGTGTAAAGAATATATGACAGGAGAGATAATCTATGGAAAAAAAGCAAAAGAAACAAAATGTATTGACGGCTGTTTTGGCTATTTATTTTATCTGCTATGGTTTTCGGGTTTTTGAATATTTTATTTTACGGACAGACAAAACCTGGGTTGGAGAAGCCGTTGTACATAAACTGACAGGTATTGTGATTTTGTTTGCGGCAGTGGGATTCTTACGGGAAACCTTGGCAGATATCGGGCTTGCCCGTAAAGGCAGACTGCGTAATATAGGAAAGGGTTTATTCTTTGGAATCGGTGTTTTTATTATAGCTTATGCTGTTGAAATTATGATGGCAATCGCAGGCGGAACGTTTGTTTCTTTGCAGGTGTATGTTAGTACCTATGCGGTCGATCAGAATCTCGGACACCGGACGGAATGGTTGTTTTTTATAATCTGTATTGTTGGAAATATGGTAAATGTCTTTATGGAAGAAGGCATTTTCAGAGGACTTTTTCAAAAGATACTGGAAAAGAAATATTCTTTCATGTGTTCGGCTCTTATTGCATCCATCCTATTTGGCTTATGGCATATAGTAGGACCAATTCGTAATTACTTTGATGGAGTATCCGGTGTAGAAGGTATGATTGCAAATGCAATCATGTTGACAGTAACGTCTGCACTGGTTGGATTTAAATTCGCATTGTTAACGAAAATGACAGGGAGTCTCTACATGGCAATGGGAGATCATTTTGTGAATAATACAATTGTCAATATTCTGCATGTTGTTTCAGAAACCGGTATTGATGAAATGATGTTTGTCAGGATTACCATTGCACAGTCTGTATCATTTCTTCTGGTTTTAATCTGTTATATTCGGCGGGAACACAAAAGGCGATAGTGTTCGAGTACCAAATAATGATAAGTGATTAACTTCCGGGATCTTTCATGATATGATAAGAGTTGGTATAAATATGTAAAATAGGAGACCAACATGCGATTAATCATGTGTGAACAGCCGGATTTAGATAATCCGGAGGTTAGAATTTCTTACCGTGAGATAACGGAAGGGGTAAAAAGAGTTGCGGATTTTGTACGTTCTGTAGATCAGACCGTTTGCTGTAAAAACAACAGTGGAGAATATGCAATTCCTTCGAGTGATATTTATTATATTGAAAGTGTGGATAAGAAGACTTTTGTATATTGTGCGACAGAGGTTTTTCAGAGTAATTACAGATTATATGAGATACAAGAATTACTGTCTCATGCAGGATTTGTCAGAGTGAGTAAATCCACTGTTTTAAATGTTGAGAAACTGACAGGCGTCAAAACCATAGTTAACAGTAAATTGGAGGCAATGCTTTCAAACGGGGAGCGTGTATGTGTAACGAGGAAATATTTGAAAGAGATAAAGACAGCATTGCAAAGGAGAAATGGTAGATGAAAAAGATAATACTAAATATTATGGCAACAACCGGAATTGCGCTGGTAGTGCTATCATTTATCGCAATATACTATGGAGGCTCACTTATCTGTATTGATACCGTTTTTCAGGTGTTGGGACTTAACATTGTAATCTATATGGGGATGCATATTTTCAATCATTTCGAATATCGCTACTCTGTCTTAGAAACCGGATTAAAGCTTATCTATATACTTACTCTGGTACTTATAAGTGGCCGGATATTTGGCTGGTATAGTAATATATCAGGTCTGGTACTGGTAAGTATGACCGTTGTCGTTTTCGGAGTATGTATGTGCCTGGATACTTTGAATCTGTTGGAGGAAGTGAATTCAATTAACACATTAATTGGCAGGGATAAGGATGTATAGTTATATTTGCAGAGATAACTATTGCAATTCAACCGGCTTTCCGGCATAGGAGACTGCATTTTGCGAATCATTGTTCTCGTTGAAAACAAGGACAGAGCAGCTATCTTCTGAGAAGCCTTTTGGGAGCGTTACCAACAGGTCTTTATCCGGTGATAAGGATTCCCGGGGAAAAGACTCATATGCGTAAATCTCATTTTGCTCTTTATTTGTAATCATAACACTTAAATTTGTGTAGGATTCATCTGCCGGATTAGTACAACGAAATGAAATCTGTCCCTCTGTGATTACCGGATTGGTAATTTCAGGTGTGGGCAGATTTTTTTGATCCGTTAAAGTTAGTCTCCAGGTATTTGCTTCCTCGGTTTTTTGGGCAAAGAAGATAGAAGCGTCACTTTTGCTTAAGTTAAATGCCGGTCTTGCCAGAATGACAGAGCGGGTGGATATATCATTTGTAATATTACCATCCCGATATACAAGACATTCTCTGCCGGAATCCTCTGAGTAACGGGATCGGAGCCACCACCAGCGAAGACGTCCATTGTACTCAACGGAGCGGGACGGATCAGCCAACATATTATTAGGAAAGCCATATTCCGTCTGCATGGCTTCTTCAACAGAAAGAAAGAAGCAGTAATCGCCATCCAGAGGGCAGGCCAGATAGGAGCCGTCTACGCCGTCAGGTGCTTCATAATCAAGCTCATCCGTTTTCTGCGTATAGAGAATTAAGTTTCTTTCGGAATCACTGAAAACATCAGGATTCTCATAGAAATTGCGGCACCATTCACGTCCCAGACTGTTGTTCCAGTCCGCGGAATCACCAAACCGGCTATTTTCAATGCCGGAGTCTGCTAAAACGAACAGTCCGTCAGCTTCGCCACTGTTTCGATGATTGGCAAGAACCTTCCATTTTATAGGTTTTTCATCAAATGTGCCCAGATATACATAGTCATAAGCATCATCGTGAAAGCCATCTATCTGAGATGCATCTGTTACAATATCAGAAAGTGGTGTTAATGTGTTGTTTGTAGCATTGGCATTGTTTTTCTCTCCGCAGGCAGTCAGAAGAAGAGTTATTGTGAGTGCCGGAATCAGTAAGTTTTTACTCTTATTTATCATTTCATGCTATCCTTATCATAATTTATTCATACCTGGAAACAATTATAGCATTTACCACTTGTTTCGTAAATTAAACCTTGAGTTTCCGGTTGTAAGAGCGAGAATAATGGAAAACAAACATTATTGCTACAATGGATTGATAACTATTTTTATTTAGTATATACTATGTATATACCAAATGTAAGGAGGTTATGTATGCAAACGCAAGTAAAAGAATGGGGAAATAGTCAAGGAATCAGATTACCAAAAGAAATACTTAATAGCGCAGGAATAACCTTGAATGAAGTATTAGATGTTACGGTATCAAATGGTGTTATTACTTTAGCAAAATCATTTCGTCATAAAACATTAGAAGAAAGGGCTGCTGAATTTGACGGAAAATTAATGCTTGATGGTGAATATGATTGGGGTGAGCCTGTTGGAAGAGAGGTATGGTGATGGAAGTATTACATCAAGGTGATATTCTTAAGATAGAGAAAATCAAGCCTCCGGTTTTGGTTGTTAGTAAAGATTTTTTTAATACCAGCGGAGAGATAATCGGATGTCCGATTATTAATAATTCTATGCCCGGTCCTCTTCATATATGGATGTCTACTGAAGAAAATGAAGGGTATATACAGTGTGAAAAGCTTGCATTACTGGACTTATCTATTCGTGGTTATAAGAAAGTGGACAGTTTACCAATTCCTCAAATGATTAATGTATCCGATGCTATACAAGGTATTTTTGAATATGTTTGATTATGTTATGAGTAAGCTACTACAATGGAGGGAAAATTTGTATTATATTGTCTGGATACGTTACTTTATAGGAGGACGTGATGCCGGTCTGTTATCAAAAAGTTTTTGCCTGGTACCAATGCCTTTGGCAGTATTTCCGGTATTGTACTTTATTTGTGCTGCTTTGTGGCTTCATAACATTCCAGCTGTTATTACCATTTCACATTCCTATTCCCCAAAATTAATTAGAAATTGATTTTGGGGAATAATTGTATTAAAATGTAGAAGAGGTGATAGTACAATGAAACTTATAGAAAGAACAGATTATTTAAAGCAGCTGGAGGATGTGCAGGGAACTCCTGATATAAAATTAATTACAGGAATTAGACGTAGTGGTAAATCAAAGTTATTGGAGGCGTTTATTGATGTAATCCATAAAAAGGAACCGGAAGCGAATATTATTCATATTAATTATAACGATGACGCATATGAGGATTTATTGGAATATCACGCATTATTAGAGTATGTAAAATCAAAGTATATAAAAGACAAAAACAATTACTTGTTTATTGATGAAGTTCAGTTATGCGAAGGATTTGAAAAAGCAATAAACAGTTTTCACGTATCTGAAAAATATGATATTTATATTACCGGTTCTAATGCTTTCCTTTTAAGCAGTGATCTGGCAACATTGTTCACTGGACGTACTTTTGAAATAGAGGTCTATCCATTTTCGTTTAAAGAATTTGTGACATACTATGGTTATACAAATATGCAGGAAGCTTATATAAAATATTTGACAGAAGGTGGGATGCCCGGTTCTTATGTTTACAAAAGCGAAAAGGATAAGCATAAGTACATCAGAGATATATTTGATACTTTAGTTTTGAGGGATATTAAGCAAAAATATAAGATTCGAAATGAAAGTGTTCTTACCAAAACGACAGATTTTCTTATTGATAACATTTCAAATCTTACAACTGCACGTAAACTTACGGAGGCAATCAATAACAAAGGAGATAAAGTTGACCACAAAACTGTAGATAAGTATATCAATTATCTATGCAAAGCATTCGCATTTTACAAAGTTAGAAGGTATGATATTCAAGGGAAAAAATATCTGGCGAGTACGGAAAAATATTATTTAAGTGATCATTCATTTAGGTACGCGAAACTAGGCTCTAAGAACCCTGATTATGGAAGAGCATTAGAAAATATAGTGGCAATAGAATTAATGCGTCGCGGATATGAATTATATGTTGGTGTTCTATATAAAAAAGAAATTGACTTTGTTGCACTCAGGGAAAATGAAAAGATATATATTCAGGTTGCAAATAGTATAGAGGAGAACGAGACAAAAGAACGTGAGTTAGATCCACTAAGAAGAATAAGGGATTCATATCCGAAGATGGTTATTTCCAGAACTGGGTATCCGGAATACGATATAGATGGAATCAAAATAATAGATATTACAGACTGGTTAATGCAGTAAATTCATATTTTCCGGCATATAGGGAAATTGAAAAATCATATTGATAGTAGCCAGCAAAATACAAAAGATATTGACGGATATTATTTTTAGGGTAGAGATGGAAGTCAAATGGCATTTTGGACATATTATTCTGATAAGGAATACAATAGGACAAAAGAGAACATAGAATGTCGGGAAAACTTTTCTTTGTTGAGATAGGATAAATAAACCATTTGATATGTGAAATAATTGTTGAAGCGAGGAAGAGAAAATGGATATTAAAATTGTTGATTTACCAGAGATTGCAATTATTGGTAAGGAAGGATTTTGTACAGAAGAAGCAAATATTGTACAGAACCTATGGGAACAGGCAAATGAAAATTTTGATGAAGTACTAGAAATGGGATTGAAAGAAAAAAATGGAGCATTTGTTGGCTTTTGGGGTGCAATGAGTGATGAAACAATGTCTTTCATGCCATGGACCAACAACTTCACAAGAGGTTATTATCTGGCTGGAATAGAAGTACATAAAGATGCGCAGGCACCGGAAGGATGGAAAAAATGGATTATGCCGGCAAGAAAATATTTAGTAACAGAAGTAATGTTTGAGAAATATATGGAAACATTTATGAAAGTGATTGAAACTGAAATTTCGATTAGAAATATGAAATTAAGTGGTGCAGCATGTGATTATACAGAACCATCAACAGGAAAGAATTTTATTTTTTTTCCAGTCCAGGATTTATAGATTTATAGATTGAGTTCGGGCTACAATTTACCGTTCTGTGTAGGTTTAAAAACAAAGTCAGATGCTTATTCTAAGGCAGACATTCCACAAAACACATTGACAAGTATCTATGCATAGTCCATACTATATATGGATAAACATCTATA
>JALETS010000116.1 GCA_022781395.1 Lachnospiraceae bacterium
CGGGCACGCCTTGCAGTATTCCCCAATACAGCCTTTCGCCTGATCCAATATCTCTTGATATGTCATCATTACTGTTTCCTCCTATGTAATACAATATCATTCAGCCGTTTTCCGCCTGACCGAATACGTCTGTGCTCCTTACGGAACTATGATTTCATTATATGGTATCCCACCGGATTTCGCAATTTAATCTTTACATTGTCATGCTGACAGGCATATGAAATTCCTGCATGTTTTCTCTTCCGGCAAGTTTACATTGACACAAGTCCCATGAAGTATTATAAATCTATATAACTACAATAATGAAAAAATACGAAAAAGCAGGAGAACACACCATGTACCGGAACTACATATTCGACCTATACGGAACCCTTGTGGATATTCACACTAACGAAGATAAACCCTATCTGTGGGATAAAATGACCGAATTCTATGGTTTTCAGGGTGCCATTTATGAGAAAAAGACACTGCGGCGCACCTATCTGGCTTACTGTGAGCAGGAAACTCTGGCATTATTAAACCGTAAAACCGGTTCTTTTCCGGAAATCCGGCTTGAAAAGGTATTCCGTAAATTATATGAAGTCAAAGGCATCACTCCCTCCGAAGAAACAGTCACACTGACAGCCCAGATGTTCCGTGTCATAGCCACCCAATACATACGCCTATATGACGGTGTGATAGAGGTATTACAGACCTTACATGATAAAAACCGGAAAATCTATCTGTTGTCCAATGCCCAATATGTTTTTACCATGTACGAGCTGGACTACCTGGGTCTGACTCCCTATTTCGACGGAATCATGATTTCCTCCTGTGAGGAATGCAAGAAACCGGACAAGCGATTTTATGAAGCACTCCTTAACAGATATCATCTGGACAGAAAAGAAAGCATTATGATAGGCAATGACAGAACCAGCGATATCCGGGGTGCATCCGAAGCCGGACTGGACAGCCTGTATATTGCTTCCAATCTGTCCCCCAAGGAGGATGAAAAGCTTCCCCGGGCTGCCACCTATGAGATACCTGATGGAGATGTCAGAAAGGTTCTTTCCCTGACCGGCATCCAATAAACCTCAACCGCCTGATTGGTTTTGGTAAAGTCTGCGATCGCCATTTTGACAAAATTTTTACACCGAATTTACTCCCATACGATAGTAAGTCCTCTGCCTCTCCGTATAATCTTAATCAGAATAAGAGATTATCAGGAGGCGCATTTGGATCTATGGACATAACAAATGAAATCAAAAATCAGATGGCTGAAATTATCAAGAATAAAGAAATCAAATCGGTCTTTCAGCCGATTGTTTCCCTTAAAACGGGAACCATATATGGATATGAGGCATTAAGCAGAATAACACTAAAAAAATGCAGTTTCAATATTGGGGAAGCTTTTGAAATTGCAGAAGACCTTAACTGCCTTTGGGCACTTGAAAAACTGTGCCGCGTAAATTCTATCAAGATGTCTTCCAATAAACCAAAGACTGCAAAACTGTTTCTGAATGCAGACCCCAACATCATTCGTGATCCGGAATTCAAAAGCGGTGTAACACATGAAAAACTGGCAAAATACAATCTTGACTGCAGTGATATTGTCTTTGAAGCAACGGAGCGCTCTGCCATTAAGGATATTGATACCTTTAAAGCTTTATTAAGGCATTATAAGGAGCAGGGCTTCTGTATCGCAGTCGATGATGTAGGCTCCGGTTATTCGGGAATCAATCGCATTTTCGATTTGAACCCCCAGTTTATTAAAATAGATATGGAAATGATCCGGGATATTGATAAGGATGAAATGAAACGCTCCTTCGTGTCTGCTTTATCTCAATTTGCCAAGGATTCCGGCATTTCATTGATTGCCGAGGGAATAGAAACCTCCGCACAGCTTGAAACGGTCATTTCCCTGAAAATAGACTACGCGCAGGGATTTTATCTTGCAAAACCAAGTGAGAAATTTCAGAAACTCAATCTTGAAATTAAAAAGGAAATCCTACGTCTTAATAACACCTATAATAAACCCAGATACTCTCCGGCTTACTTTAATACTGTTGCTGAACTGTGCTCGAAAAAACCTATGATCTTTCCATCCACGCAATTTTCGGATGTTTATGAAATCATGCATGATCCTAACATTACTGAAATGGCAATCGTTGATGACGATGGTAGATTTCTTGGCGTACTGACAAAGCGGGAGGTTCTGCAATCATTAAGCGGCATGTACGGATATACCCTGCATGCGCGCAAAAATGTGGGCGAAGTCATGGATACAGCCTGTCTTACCATGACACTGGACACCCCTATCGAAACAGCCGCCAAGATGGCAATGGCACGCTGCCAGCCCTACATATATGATTCCATTCCCATAATAGACAGTGCCTCACAGAAATACATAGGCTTCGTCAGCATCAAGGATCTCTTACTGGCCGCTGTCGATATCCAGGTAAAACGAGCTGCTGACTGCAATCCCCTGACCGGACTTCCGGGTAACATCATCATTGATGAACGGGTAGAAAAACTGATTGGAAATACTGCACCCTTTGCCATTATCTATTTTGACCTGGATAATTTCAAGGCTTATAATGATGCTTAC
>JALETS010000138.1 GCA_022781395.1 Lachnospiraceae bacterium
AAGGAATTCGGCATGACCAGTGAAGAGTTTGCCAACAGATTCCTGCAGGAGGAGAAGGTTGCTGTTGTGCCGGGTACTGCTTTCGGCGACTGCGGCGAAGGATTCTTAAGAATCTCCTATGCATATTCCATAGAGAATCTGAAGGTGGCAATCGGCAGACTGGCAGATTTTGTTGCCAGACTAAGAGCGGAGAAACAGTAATGCATATTATTTTACATCAGCCGGAAATACCGGCAAATACGGGAAATATCGGCCGTACCTGTGTAGCCACAGGTACGAGCCTGCATTTAATTGAACCATTGGGATTCAGACTGGATGAGAAGTCCATCAAACGGGCCGGAATGGATTATTGGGAGCACCTGGATGTAACCCGCTATGTGAATTTCCAGGAATTTAAGGACAAGCATCCGGATGCCAAAATCTGGATGGCAACCACCAAGGCAAAGCATGTCTATACGGATGTGTCTTTCGGACCGGATGACTATATCATGTTCGGCAAGGAGAGCGGTGGTATTCCGGAAGAGATCCTGGTTGAAAACGAAGAGACCTGTATCCGGATTCCTATGCTGGATCAGATCAGATCTCTTAATTTATCCAATTCTGTGGCAATCGTGCTGTATGAGGCACTGCGGCAGAATCATTTCGTCAATATGCAGTTGGAGGGTGAATTGCACCGTTTACACTGGCATGAGGATCAGAATTAGTCCTCATCCTCCATGCCGGATTTGGGCAGGGAGAAGATAAATTCCGTACCGACACCTTCGGTACTGATAACATTAATATGCTCACCGTGGGACCGGATGATCTCTTTGGTAATGGAGAGACCAAGACCGGTTCCTTTTTTGTCCTTGCCACGGGAAAGATCTGATTTATAGAAACGATCCCAGATCAGTTTCAGGTCATCCTTAGGAATGCCGATACCGCTGTCTTTGACGCTGACGAAGATTTTATTATGCTTCTCGGTAGTCTCTATTTTGATGACAGAATTATGATGGCTGAATTTAATGGCATTATCTAACAGGTTATAAAGCACCTGTTGGATCTTATCCATATCTGCTTCCACATACATCTCATCGCCTGTCAGAACCAGTTCAATAGCAATCATCTTCTGGCGGCAGGTGCCTTCGAAGGAGGCGGCTACATTACGGATTGTGGTGTTAATATCAAAATCTGTCTTATTAAGCATCATGCCTTTGGTATTCAGATTATTCAGTGTCAACAGACTGTTGGTAAGCTTAGTCAGACGCTCTGTCTCATTCAGTACGATGGTCAGGTATTTTTCATGCATCTCCGGCGGTATAGTGCCGTCTATCATTGCTTCCAGATAACCTCTGATGGAGGTCAGAGGAGAACGGAAATCGTGGGATACATTGGCCACGAATTTCTTCTGGTCGTCCTCTGAGCGGGCAATTTCGCTTGCCATATAGGACAATGTGGCTGCCAGATAGCCCATTTCATCCTCGCTTTCTACCGTGAATTCATAATGCATATTACCGCTGGCATACTGCTCCGTAGCTTCTGTGATTTTGCGAAGCGGGATATAGACGATTTCCGTAAAGAAAATCAGAATGATCAGTGACAGCAGGAAAAGAATGACCAGCATGATATAGGAGATATTTAGAAGGCTGTCGGTCTCTGCCTGGATACTGCTCATGGAAGTGTGTATGACAACATAGCCCTTTACCTTAAAGTCGGATGTGATGGGAGCAAATACGCTCAGCATTGTCTCATCAAAGCTGTCAAAGAAGTCACCTACTGTATAATAGGAGCCTGCGGTAACAGTCGGATCAAAGTTCTCCACGACGATTTCATTTTCCACATCCACCGGTGCCGAAGAATCCAGAATCATACGACCTGACGGGTTAATAATCCAGATAGTGGCATTGAGATAAGTGTCCAGTGCATCTAACTGTGCCTTAACTGCTTCCAAAGATGTTTCATTATTATACAGATCGGTTGCATAAGTATTGGCAATCAAGGTGGCTTCTTTGTAGAGAGTATCGGCTTTTTCCTTCTTTAAGTGATCCATAGTCATATTGGATACGAAGGTAGCCACTACCACGAAGCCAAACAGCCCGAATATAATATAGGCAAGTATGAATTTGAGATATAAGGTTTTTCTCATAGGGTCAGGAACTCTTTTCTATTACATTATTTTACTTCAAATTTATAGCCGATACCCCAGATGGTAGCAATACGCCAATTCTCGTGATCATTAATCTTTTCGCGAAGACGCTTGATATGGACGTCTACTGTTCTGGTATCGCCGATATATTCATATCCCCAGATCTGATCTAACAGCTGTTCTCTCGTAAATACGTGATTGGGCGAGGAAGCCAGAAAATAAAGAAGCTCCAACTCTTTGGGTGGCATCTCAATGGTTTTGCCCATATAGATCACAGAATAGTTGGTCTGGTTTATAATGAGATCCGGGTATTCCACACACTTTACATCAGATACCTTAGATTCTGTTGCCGCGGGTTTGTAGCGGCGTAACACTGCTTTGACACGGGCAACCAGTTCTTTGGAATCAAAGGGTTTCTCCATATAGTCATCGGCGCCCAGTTCCAGTCCCAGTACCTTGTCAAATACTTCTCCTTTGGCAGAGAGCATGATGATCGGAAGAGTGGATTTGGAACGAACCTCCCGGCATACCTGATATCCGTCTATACCCGGCAGCATCAGGTCTAACAGCATCAGATTCGGTTCAAAGCTGTCAACTGCAGTCAGGGCTGATTCGCCGTCATTAACAATCATGGTCTCAAAACATTCCTTAGTCAGATAGAGGGAGATCAGTTCGGCGATATTGTTATCATCATCTACAATTAAAATTTTCTGTTTATTTACCATAGTTATCATGATACCTTTCTTTTAGTCTTTGAATTCTGCGATGGTAACGCCTGCGTCACCTTCACCGAATTCGCCTTGCCGGTAACTTTTTACAATCTTATTTTTGCGCAGATAATTCTGTACGGCGCTCCTTAGGGCACCGGTTCCTTTACCGTGTACGATACGGACACTGGGCAGATGCGCCAGATAGGCATCATCCAGATATTTATCCAGTTCGGAAAGTGCCTCATCTACTGTCTTACCCAGAAGATTGATTTCTGTGGAGACAGAGTAGGATTTGGACATTTTCAGTTTGCCTGCGGAGGTTCGTTTCATCCGGTCGCCGGTATGGATAGTTTCTTCCTCCAGAAGAACAAGGTCATCTAAGGAAACCTGGGAACGGATGATACCGCACTGCACAAATAGTTTGCCGCTTTTATCAGGTAGAGAACTGACGGTACCCTTTAATCCCATAGAGACAACTTTTACACTGTCGCCCAATTTGATCTGATTTGGCTTGAGCAGTCTGTGGGTAGGTTTATTGGCTTTCAGGGAAAGCTTCTCGTTTTTCTCTGTAATCTTATCACGAACCTTCTGGCGGGACTTCTCTAAATCCTTCATAGAAGTAGAAGTGCCGGCTTTCTGGAAAGTACGGATTGTCTCATCGGCTATTTCCTTGGCATCCTGCAGAATCTCACGGGCCTCTTCATTGGCTTCCCGGAGAATTCGTTCGCGGGACTGGTCGATTTTCTCCTGTTTGGTTTCCAGCCGCTCCTTTAAGGACTTAATCTCCTGCTTATAGGATTCAATTTCCAGCCGCTCCTTTTCGATGGTAAGTCGGCTGTTCTCTAAGTCGGTGAGCAAATCTTCAAAGCTTTCCTTGTCTTCCGTAATATGTTTCTTAGCATCTTCAATGATAAAGTTCGGTAAACCCAGCTTGGAGGAAATGGCAAAAGCGTTGCTCTTACCGGGGATACCGATCAAAAGTCTGTAAGTAGGACGTAAGGTTTCCACGTCAAATTCACAGCATGCATTTTCTACAAAATCTGTTGATAGTGCATAGACCTTTAACTCACTGTAGTGTGTAGTTGCCATGGTGCGGATGCCGTGCTTGTGCAGATGATCCAGTACGGAAGTAGCAAGAGCCGCGCCTTCGGTGGGATCTGTACCGGCGCCTAATTCATCAAAGAGACAGAGAGAATCTGTGTCAGCATCCTTCAGAATGGATACGATATTCACCATATGGGAGGAAAAAGTACTGAGGCTTTGCTCGATACTCTGTTCATCGCCGATGTCAGCGTACACTTCCCGGAAAATGGACAGCTCTGAGCGGTCTAAAGCAGGAATGTGCAGTCCGGCCTGCCCCATGAGAGTCAAAAGACCGACTGTCTTAAGGGATACTGTTTTACCTCCGGTATTTGGTCCTGTGATTACTAACAGATCAAAGTCGATTCCAAGCCGGATATCAATAGGAACTACCTTTTTCTTATCTAAGAGCGGATGACGTCCCTGACGGATGCGGATTTGGTGTTCTGTATTGAAGACCGGCATGGTGGCATTCTGTTCCATGGCAAGAGCTGCCTTGGCGAAAATAAAGTCAAGAGTTGTCATAGCCTTTTGGTTATTGGTCAGTGTCTCTGTGTAGGCGGCAGTGCGTGCGCTTAAGTCGGCCAGAATGACTTCAATTTCCTCCTGCTCCTTCAGAGCCAGTTCCTTTAATTCATTATTCAGATTTACCACGGCAGCCGGTTCAATGAAAAAGGTAGAACCGGTGGAGGACTGGTCGTGTACCATGCCGGGCACCTGACCCTTGTATTCGGATTTTACAGGAATACAATAACGATTATCGCGCATGGTAACAACCGCATCCTGCAGATAAGTACGGTAAGAACCATTTATCATGGAGGTCAGTTGTGAATGAATCTTGTCGTTGGTAATCGTCATACTACGACGGATATGCTTCAGTGTTGGGCTTGCGTCATCTGCAATTTCCTCTTCGGACAGAATGCATCTGCGGATTTCAGAGGATAATGGAGTCAGCGGCTCCAGTGCATCGAAATAAATGTCCAGAGAATCTGTAGGAGCATCCTCCCGCTCCTTGCGTCCGTAAGCTTTGATACGGTTTACATTTTCGAGAAAGGCCGCAATTCGCAGCAATTCTCCAATGGACAGAACACTGCCTACTTCCAGAGATTTAATGCATGCGCCCAGATCCTTATTGCTGCCAAAAGAAGTGGAGCCTTTACGGAATAAATATCCCAGTGCATCGGCAGTTTCCGTCTGAGCCTGTGTGATTGCGTCAAGGTCTGTCATAGGCTTAAGAGCGGCTGTTAGCTTTTTGCCCTGCTCGGAGGTTGCTTTCTCTGTCAGTCTGTCTATGATCTTATTATATTCTAAAACACGTAATACTTTGCTGTTCATAATAATCGGTTCCCTTGAATAATAATTATATCTATTCAAAGTTCATTTGCTAAATCGTCTCTGAATAGATACAAATATCTTACCATAAACAGGCAGGAATTACTATGAAATTTCTTTGCCGGAATCTTTCTTTACAAGGGTTAGGAAAAAAGATATACTGAGAAAGTAGATTCAGAATGAATCATGCCTTGTACAGTAGATGCAGGTTGAGAGAAAGGCGGACTTTCCATGACGGATCAGGAAAAGGAACAAAAGAACGCGG
This sequence comes from Lachnospiraceae bacterium, assembly GCA_022781395.1. Classification (GTDB taxonomy): domain Bacteria; phylum Bacillota; class Clostridia; order Lachnospirales; family Lachnospiraceae; genus UBA3282. Next base: position 5,513 of record JALETS010000138.1, read on the forward strand.
AAATGAAACCGGAAAAAGAACAGGCAGAATATACGCCTTCTGTTCAGCCGGATTTTCTGCGTGAAAAAATAAAACAAAAACCTGTTAATAAGAAAAAGCTGCTTCGAAGAACATTGATCACTGTGGCAATGGCGGTTGTATTTGGCCTGGTGGCATGTTTTACTTTTTTGATACTGGAGCCGGTTATCAGTAATCGGCTATATCCTGAGGAAGAGGCACAGGAAGTGCAGTTCCCGGAGGAGACAGTGACGGAGGAAATGAAGCCGGAAGACATGCTTGTACAGGATGAGGTTGAAGAAGAACCGGTGCAGGCAGAGCTGGAGGATGAGCAGATTGAAGAGCTGCTTTCCCAGGTTCAGTTTAGTCTGGAGGATTATCAGGCAATTTATGCAGAACTGGCACAGCTTGCAACAGAGGCCGGCCGGTCTGTAGTAACAGTTACCGGTGTTACTTCTGATGTGGACTGGTTTAATAATACTTATGAAAATATGGCATCGGCTTCCGGCGTGATCGTTGCCAATAACGGTAAATCTATTCTGGTACTGGTCAGTGCAGAGACATTACACAGTGCAGACAGTATTATAGTGACTTTCTGTGACCAGGCGCAGGCAGAGGCAGAAGTAGTGCAACGGGATCAGACAACCGGACTTGCGATTCTGTCGGTTCCTTTGTTATCTATCTCAGAGGAGACCATGGATGTGATCGATATTGCAACGTTGGGAAGTTCTAACAATAACAATCTTCTGGGAACTCCTGTGATAGCGCTGGGAAGCCCTATGGGGACAAGCGGTTCTGTCTGTTATGGTGTCGTTACTTCAACAGGAACGACAATCGATCAACCGGATGCTGCTTATAAAATGATTATGACAGATATCTATGGCAGCCATAATGCAACCGGTGTGTTCGTTAACCTTAAAGGTATGGTAATCGGAATCATAGATAATGCCAATACCGGTAATGATATGGGTAATTTGTTGACAGCTTACGGGATATCTGAGTTAAAGAAAACTATAGAGAAGATGTCTAATGACCAGGAGCTGGCATATATGGGCGTACATGGCGCAGATGTACCGCCGGAGGCCATAGAGGAGCTTGATATTCCGGCAGGTGCTTATATTAAAGAGATCGAGATGGATTCTCCGGCTATGGCAGCAGGCATCCAGAGCGGCGATGTCGTTACCCGGGTAAATGAAGAACCCATCACGACTTACGAAGAACTGCTTAATATGTTGAATAATGCAGAACCGGAACAGGTAATGACCATTACTCTGATGCGCCAGGGACATGAGATGAGTGTGGAAGTTACTTTGGGAACGCGATGAGAAAAAGCGCTGATATTGGGAAGATAGAATGAAACATCATATTGGAGGATCTTATGAAATACATCAAAGATTATAAAGAAGGCGACAGAGTATTTGATATCTATCTGTGCAAGCATAAACAGTCGGCAGTTACCAAGAACGGTAAGCCTTATGACAATGTAATCCTGCAGGATAAGACAGGAACGGTTGATGCCAAGGTATGGGACCCTAACAATGCGGGGATCGACGATTTTGATACTTTAGATTACATAGAAGTATACGGGGATGTGACCAGCTTCCAGGGTGCGCTTCAGGTTAATGTGAAGCGTATCAGAAAGTGCCGGGAGGGTGAATATAATCCTGCAGACTATCTGCCGGTCAGCAAATTTCCTATTGAAGACATGATGCAGGAACTTCTGGGATATATTAACAGTATTGAGAATACCTATTTAAAAAAGTTATTACAGATGCTATTCGTGGAGGATGAAGCGTTTGTGGAGGCTTTTAAAAAGTCCTCGGCGGCGAAAACGGTGCATCACGGATTTGTGGGCGGTCTGCTGCAGCATACATTAGCAGTTACCAGATTATGTGATTATTATTGCAGCCAGTATCCTATTTTAAAAAGAGACTTGCTTTTGAGTGCGGCAATCTGCCATGATATCGGAAAGACGAAGGAGCTTTCTCTTTTTCCGGAAAATGATTACACCGATGACGGACAGTTCTTAGGACATATTGTAATAGGCAGTGAGATGGTGGGAGAGAAGATTCGAGAAATCCCCAGATTTCCCCAAATGCTTGCCAATGAATTAAAGCATTGTATTCTGGCACATCACGGTGAACTGGAATTCGGTTCCCCGAAGAAACCTGCGATTGCAGAGGCTATGGCCCTGAATTTTGCGGATAACACGGATGCCAAGCTGCAGACCTTCACGGAATTGATGGAGAGCACCACAGAGACCGGATGGCTTGGATTTAACCGGTTGTTTGAGTCCAATGTCATCGGAACGAAAATGGAATAGACTGTATTGCAAATACCTGAAGAAGAGGGATGTATGGAATATAAGAAAAATGACCTGGTGGAAGTAGAGATTGAGGATATCGGACATGACGGAGAAGGCATCGGCAAAGTAGAAGGCTATACTCTGTTTGTAAAGGATGCTGTTATCGGTGATCATGTCCTTGCCGGGATTACCAAGACCAAAAAGAATTATGGATATGCAAGAGTCGAGAAGGTGCTGACACCTTCTCCTTTTCGTGTGGAGCCAAAGTGCCGCTTTTACAGACAGTGTGGTGGCTGCCAGATTCAGGCGATGAGCTATGGGAGGCAGCTTGCATTTAAACAGGATAAAGTCAGAAACAACCTGATCCGTATCGGTGGGTATGATGAAAATTTCGTTGATTTCGTCATGGAGCCGATTGTAGGCATGGAGGAGCCGTGGCATTATCGGAATAAAGCGCAGTATCCCGTAGGCTGTGACAAAAACGGCAGACTCATAACAGGCTTTTATGCCGGCCGGACTCATGATATCATTGCGAATACGGATTGTGCTTTGGGCGTGCCGGAGAATCAATGGATTCTAGAAGCGGTGCTTAACTATATGCAGGAAAATAAAGTAGCAGCCTATGATGAAAAAACCGGAAAGGGTCTGGTTCGGCATATTCTGATCCGGACAGGCTTTGCCTCCGGCGAGATTATGGTGTGCCTGGTTATCAATGGAAAGAAACTTCCGGCAGAGGATAAGCTGATTGAGAAGCTGACGACAATAGATCTGGGTAGCCCGGAGAAAAAGCTTGTCAGCATTTCGGTTAGTATTAATACCCGGCAGACCAATGTGATTATGGGAGAAAAAATCTATACTCTGTGGGGCAGGGGTTATATAGAAGACAGTATCCGGATTCTGGAAGTGCAGGAAAGAGAGACAGAATCGGCAGCAGGGGATATTGATTTCAAAGCGACCGGGGATGCCGTCACCTTTCGGATTTCACCCCTTTCCTTTTATCAGGTGAATCCGAAACAGACTGAAAAGCTATATAGCCTTGCCTTATCCTATGCCGGGCTGACCGGAGAGGAAACGGTCTGGGATCTGTATTGCGGTATTGGAACGATTTCCCTTTTCCTGGCAAAAAAGGCAAAGCAGGTCTACGGGGTGGAAATCATTCCGCAGGCGATTCAAGACGCGAAAGAGAACGCCCGTATCAACGGTATTACCAATGCTGAGTTTTATGTGGGCAAGGCAGAAGAAGTTTTGCCGGAGAAGTATGAAAAGGAAGGTATCTATGCAGATGTCATCGTGGTGGACCCGCCACGCAAGGGCTGTGATGAGAAGTGCCTGGAAACCATGCTCGCTATGCGGCCGAAGCGCATTGTTTATGTCAGTTGCGATTCTGCCACATTGGCGAGGGATCTGCGGATTCTGTCAGAGGGCGGGTATGAAGTAAAGAGAGTCAGATGCCTTGACCAATTTAGTCAAAGCGTGCATGTGGAGACCGTATGCTTGCTATCGAAGAAACCTTGATTTTATGCGGGTTAGCGGGCTTTTTCAGCGAATATGTACCTGTGTTTTTAGCAGGAAATATATGCGTATTGAATCAAAGTGGTCGCAAGGGGGCAAGAAACTATTCGCGTACGTTTGGAAGGATAGAAGTGCCAAGACGTGCGCGAATAGTATAAAAAATGATTTCAAAAGGCTATATGTTATGGGAAAAAGACTTAATTACATAGATAATCTAAGAAGTATAACAGTGTTTTTATTAGTCTTATATCATATTGCCCTTGCATATAATTCATGGGGCGAAGCCAATTACATTTTTTTTGAAAGAGTAAATCCGATTGCTTCAATAGTTGTTTTTATATCACCTTGGTTTATGCCGTTAATGTTTTTGTTAGCTGGAGTGTCGGCATCATTTTCAATGAAAAAAAGGGGCGTCACTGCTTTTATAAAAGAGCGACTTAAAAGACTGGGG
>JALETS010000148.1 GCA_022781395.1 Lachnospiraceae bacterium
TTCCGATACTTATAGTCTTCAAAATTGATATAAATAATGTAGTTCTCCTCTACACCATTTTCCCTTATTTCATCGATAATCTGACGCATGATGGTAGACTTCCCGCAACGTCTTATTCCTGTAATAACCTTTACCATTTCTTCTGTTGCGGTTCAATAGAATTAAATATTTTTAATTCTATTGATATATATAATATTTGTTTTATTATATTTTAATAGTATTGCTATTTCGGCATTCAAATATACACTGCTGCTGTTCCGAATTATAAATTCATCTACCAAGCCGTAATTACAATATCGTTAATTCTTCCATCCTGTCCTATATTTACTCTAAATTGCCTTGGCATCTCCTTATCATAATAATCTGACGAAGACGGCACTGATACAATTGATATTATACATACAAAGTAATCGTCTGTATCTAATGAAATATGTTCCATATATTCAGCTTCACAATCATGGGTTACAAAAGACCAAACATCCCAGTCATCCCGAGCGGATTTTTGCCCTATCTCCTTAATACGATCAATCGGCATTACTCTGCACCAATCTTCATAAGTATCCCCTAAGCCAATCGGTACATTGATTTCCGGAAAATCTACCAGCTGACCATCATTTTTAAGTCCTAAAGGACCAAAATCCTCATTTAGTCTACGACCATCAAGTGCTAAGTCAATGGAACCATCGGGTTTATATCGATACCACCACCAACAACTGCTTGATTCTGTTGATTGTACCTGCAAAGCGGTACCCAGCGTATCATGGGTTATATAGTAATATCCTTTAGAAGCATCATATCCAATCCCACCAGTCCCTGTATCATCCGTCGGATACAGACTAAGAACCTTCTCAAAATTGCCGCTTTCCATACTATATCCGCAAATTGTGATATCATCCAATGGGAATTCTATCTGCGTCTGCATTTCCTGTATCTGCGTAAGCTTCTCCTGCAAACTCGCTCTTCCGGTCTGGGCATAGCCTTCGTTCAGAACCTGGATAGCTTGGTCATACTCTCCCGCCGCTGCCAGAGCATCTGCATATGCAATCGTTGCCTCTTCTTCTGCCTGCGCCTGCATTTCCTGTATCTGCGTAAGCTTCTCCTGCAGGCTCTCCCTTCCGGTCTGGGCATAGCCTTCGTTCAGAACCTGGATGGCTTTCTCATACTCTCCCGCATCTGCCAAAGAATCTGCATAAGCCAAATAGGTCTTCTCTAAACCATTTAAAACTTCTTCTGCATTCGGCTCGATTACCAACGCAAGGGTATACTCTGCGATGGCCTGTTCGTAGTCCAGTTCGGTCAGGTATTTCTCTGCCGCTTCAATATGCGCATTATATTCCTTCTCTTTCTGGGCACTCTGGACATTCATGCCCACTATGATAGCGATAACCGCTACCACAATGAGCAAAAGGGCTATTTGGGTACTTTTTTTCTTGAGTAGTTCTTTCACTTTTTCCTTACCTCCGAAAACTTTACTATCATTACATCTATTTCAATATTATTACTGCTATTTTATATAATATTTATCTATAAACCGCAACACAAATTCGGTCAATTATTCCATCCCGGCTTATACCCCTAAAGTGATCTCCGTCGTATTATTCCTTGATTGTATTATAGCATAATGATTTAATACAATACATTCTTTCGACAGATAACCTGTTTATTGGAATGAATGACTTGTTTTTATGCAAAGCAATGTAATTAATCAAACAGTATCTCATCCACTGTCACGAACTCATATCCCTGTGCCATCAGCTCATCCACAATCTGAAGTGCTGCCGTTACACTGGAATCATAGCAGTCATGCATCAGGATGATATCATTTTCTCCGGCCTTGGAACAGACTTTAGTTACAATACAGGAAACATTGTCACTACACCAGTCTAACGGATCAATATTCCAAAGCACCGGAAACATATTTAAATCTTTTTCCAGAGATTTATCCCAGGAACCATAGGGTGGACGTACAAACAAAACCTCTTTGCCTGTAATCTGACTGATAATCTCATTGGTCTGTATCAATTCTTCCTTATAAGTCTGCCTGTTTCCGTTGGTCAATTGAATATGGCTGTAGGTATGATTTCCGATCAGGTGTCCTTCCTCATTCATCCGTCTGATAAGATCAGGATATTCTTCCGCATGCTCCCCTGTCACAAAGAAAGTGGCTTTCACATCTCTGTCCTTTAGGCCGTCCAAAAGCTGTTGGGTATAATGGGGATGGGGACCATCATCAAAGGTAATGGCAATTTTAGGGCTGTCCGCTTCGCTCCCGTTTACTTCTTCCTCTCCATTGATAGCACTTGTTATGTAATTTGTTGCACTCAATATCTGCTCTCTATAACTTACCATTCCCATGGTTCCCACAACCACAGCAGTAAGAAGCAGCACCGTAGCTGCAATCATTTTATTCCTCACGTTCATATGTCGTCCAGCCTCAATCTGCCTTTGCCCAATGGATTTTAAATTATTACAATAATATATATGCAGGAGGCTTTAAACTATGAAGGATGAGATATTCAGATGATATAGAATAACCGGCTCATATCCTACAAAACTGCCAGCAGAACCGTTCCCAATGCAATAAACAGTACACCAGCCATCGCCCTTTTCGTCAATTTCTCGTGAAATACAATCCACGAAAAAGCAATCGTAACCAGAATGCTCAGCTTATCAATTGGCACTACGACGCTCGCCGGTCCATCCTGCAGGGCCCTGTAATAACATAACCAGGATGCACCTGTTGCAAAACCGGATAATATGATAAAGCCAAGCTCCTTCTTTTCTATTGTCTTCACTTCCTTCTGCTTACCGGTAACAAATACCATAAGCCATGCCATAACAAGAACAACCGTAGTTCTGACTGCTGTGCCTAGATTAGAATCTATCCCCGAAATACCGATTTTACCAAAAATCGCAGTCAGACTTGCAAAAACAGCAGAAAGCACCGCATACCAAAGCCATCCGTTTCCGCTTTCTTCCGGGTGTCCATTGGTTTCCGTTTCTTCCCTGTCATTCTCATTCTTTTCAGTCCTATGAAGTTTCCTGATGCCATAAGGCAACGGTGTAGAAATCATCAACAATGTTCCTGCGCCAATCAAAACCACCGATACACCTTTTCCCAAGTTAAATCCTTCATGCAAAAAAACAAGTGCCAATATGATCGTCAAGACAGTACTTGACTTATCAATCGGCACAACTTTATTAATATCTCCTTTTTGCAGAGCATGAAAATAGCAAAGCCAGGATGCACCTGTTGCAAGTCCTGACAGAATAAGAAACAATAACGTTTTTCCACTGATTTGCATTATTCCGGTCCATGTTCCTGTAAGAAACACCATCAGCCACGAAAACAATAACACCACAATAGTTCTGATTGCAGTAGCCACATTGGAATTCGTTTTCTGTATCCCGCACTTTGCAAGAATTGATGTAATTCCCGCAAAGAAAGAGGACACAATTGCATACAATAACCACATATTATTTCACTCCATTTCTTTTGTATTTAGATTTATGCCCGCTCAAAGGAAATTATAATATGATCTGAAACGCTTTCGTATACCCTTCCCCGAAGCTGCAGTCCAGTTTCAGCTTACCGCCGTGCATTTCCACAATTTTCGCTGTAATACTGAGTCCCAATCCGCTGCCGCCTTTGGTCGTTCTGGCTTTATCCGCTCTGGAAAAAGGCTCAAAGATATGCTCTGCAAACTCAGGCTCTATCTCCATACCGTCATCCGCAACGGTAAGTACATCATCCTGTAGGCGTACTAAAACCTTACCACCCTTCCGGCCATACCGTATGGCATTGGTCAACAAATTTGTAACCGCCCGCCCCATCTGCAGCCGGTCCATATCATAATTAACCTTTTCTTCCGGAATCTCCATGCAAAGTTCCATCTCATGATCCTCAAAATCAGCATACAAGAGAGCCACATTCTCTCTGACAAGTTCTGCGATATCACATATCTCCTTATGCAATACAAATCCGTCACTCTCCAGCTTCACATATTCAAACAGGAACGTGATCAAATCGCTCATCCGCATGGATTTCGTATAAATAGCATCCAGATACTCCTGTTTCTTTTCTTCCTGCACAATTCCTTCCGACAAAGCTTTGCTATATCCGCAAATTGTGGTGATAGGTGTTTTAATATCATGTGCTATGTCAGATAATAAGAGATTCCTACGTCTGTCATATGCAAATTTCTGTTCCTTTTCTTCCTCCAGAAGTTCATTGACCTTTTTGGTCACTATCCGACAGAAGTATAGGATACCTACTGCATAAGGCAGTATGCTGAGTCCCAGTGAAATCAGAAAGATTCCCAGCAGAAGGACCCAAAGCAGGATTCCCCACCCTCCTTGATAGAGTGGAGAATCCACACTGAGACTCAGGGAATTGCCCATCGCATTTTCCAAAAGCTTCTGAATCCCCAGAGTCATACCCTCCGGTAAAAGCTCCGCTGCAGAATATAATAACATCTGTATTAGAAAGGCAAGAATATTCCCCCGCCCGTTGATTTCTACCTGTTGCAGCTCAAACAGCTGCACAAGCCTGGGCAGTAATACAGAACTGTTAAACAGCGTGATTACTTCTTCACAGACATAAATACAGATCATGATAATCACAAAACGCAGGATAAAAAACCATTTTAATGAATTTTTCTTTTCCATGTGACTTTACTCTTTCTCCAAGCGGTACCCCAGGCCGCGAATTGTCCTGATATATTCTCTATCCTCTGTATCCAGTTTGGATCGCAGCTTGGAAATGCATACCATGACATTATTATCGGATATCATATACTCTTCCTCCCAGCCCTGTTCAAAGATCTGCTGCTTTGTAAACACCTTACCGGGATTCTCCATAAAAAGCTTCATGATCTTAAATTCTACAGAAGTCAGTTCTATCACAGCCTCAGCCCTGTACAGCATACAGGATTCCAGATCCAGTCGAAGGTCACGCACAACCAATTCCCTGACAAACTCCTGACCGCTGCCCTTAGTTCCCAATTGATAGAAGCGGCGTATATTGGAATTAACCCTTGCCACCGCCTCTAAAGGCACAAATGGTTTGGTAATATAGTCATCTGCCCCCAGATCCAGTCCCAGTATCTTGGCCGAATCACTGCTTTGAGCAGATAGTATGATAACAGGAATGTTATTATCCTCACGGATATTACGTAACACCCGATATCCATCAATTCCGGGCATCATGATATCCAGAATCGCCAAATCAATTTTCTCCTTCTGCAAAACCTCCATGGCCTGAATTCCATCTGCTGCTTCATAAACTTCATATCCGTCCTTTTCAAGATACAGATGAAGCACATCCCTGATTTCCGCCTCATCATCTGCAATCAATATTTTATAGCTCATTCCCTTTATGCCTCTCTATCCGTCTCGCCTTCTACCCATAATGGTGTGGCATCCTGCACTTCCGGATTGTTATGCTGCATACAAATAGTTCTGTATAATTCTGCATTTGTCAGATTCTGATAAGGTGCAATATAGAATGCTTCTAAAATACCGCATGTTATTATTCCAAGAACATGCCAGAGAACAAAGGAAAGATCCAACACAAAAGCATGCCATTTCTCACCATCCATCATATTCTTACTAAGTTCCAGTGCTTCCTTATAGTTCATTTCCGGATGTTCTGCCATAATATAAGGTACCATGCGGTACTGATATTTCTTATAAACACCCGGGATAACAAACAACAGTGTCCACAAGAATACATATAAATCCTTGAAAAACATGGTCTTAACAACATTCATGTAAGAATGATCAAAGGCATACGCAATTTCTTTTACCTCTGCCCTATCATCAACACTCTTCAGCATAAACCGATTTACACCTACTAAGACAGGATTATAAAGAAATGCGGCAATCGCATATGCTATTGCAAATACAATCCAACATACAACTGTAAAAATAACACTTGCAACAATAACTATAATTATCAAATCTGCAGAACTAAGTGCTTCTGTTGCCGAAGACGTTGTCATCTCCTGCATTTCGCTTATCTCTTCCTGGGGGGAACTACCGCCGGAGCCGCCGGAAAAGCCATAGCTGAATCCTCCGCTCAATAAAATAACAAGTACGGATACCAATACAACTTTCCAATAATTACGTTTTAGGGCCTCTTTCGCCTTAGTTTTCAATTCTTTTCTCGTCCACATAATGTAATCTCCTCTCACAAATGCACTGTATCTGTTGTGCATTCCTTTTTGTTGTTAGCGTTAGATTACCACCCTTTTCTTAAGGGAAAACACCAGAAACCTTAAATTAACCTTAACACTAAAATCTCTCACCTTTGAAAAAGCACAAATTTACTGTCTGCCATATCCATAGGTAAAGGAAAACCGCCATCACTGGCGGTTTTCCTTTCATCATGCGACCTTAGAATAATCAATTACAGAAATTTCCTGCATCAACTTCTTTGCAGAACCAACCATTTCTTCAAGTCGCTCTGCCACTTCATCAGTATAGAACTTTGCGCCACACTGCTCACACTCTTCACATGGTACATTCTTAATTACGATTACACAACCGTTATAATTTACTACATGTGTTGTAGTGCTTTTTTTTACAGTATCACATCTACAAAACATACACATAATTAACGCCCCTTTCTGGTTTTAAAATCATTTTCGAACTTTGTAGTATTGGGATAATATGCAGTCACAATATAGATATATTTTTCCTCACTTCCAACCACTACATGAAGTATTCTATTATTTACTGTATATCCGAAGATCAAACAGCTCGGATATGGGAAATCATCCGGATAATCTTCTATAATCTCTCCGTTTTGCAAACAATGCTTAACATCTTCACGACTAATGTCACGTTCCTGCATCCGCTCCAGACAATGAATAGACCATTTAATCTTTGACTGTTTGCACAACCCTTGAATCTCTTCAATCTGCATTTTATACTCCCTTCCCTTAGATTCATTGTCGCATATTTAAATTATTCATGCAATATGAATGTAACGCCTTTTCTCTTTAAAACAATGATTAGTTTTGATCAAAAGTCATATATCCAAAATACAGCTTTTCAAAATCATCCTGCTTTGCCAGATTCATACTTTCCGCAGTCCGAAGCGCTTCTTCAAGGGATTTCTTATTACAAGTCCCATTGCACAAGTCTCTTGCCAGCCGGCAGGCACCCGCCAGAGAAGTATTGCCGACTGCCTGGACCTTACCCCGCAGACTCTCCGGCAACAAGCCGATCCGAAAGGCAGCCTCTACATCCAGATAGTAACCGAAGCCCCCTGCAAGATACACCCTGTCAATAGCCGGTGTCCCCAATGCCTTCCACAAGCTCTCCACGCCTGCACGTACCGCAGCCTTGGCAAGCTGCAGATTCCGGATATCTTTATTCTCTATCGTAAAGCTTCCCTGTTGTCCGGATACAATAACCCCCGTCTCGAAATATGGATCTGCCAGTAGTCCCGTCTCATCCAGAATGCCTTTCTCCAACAGATCAGCCGTAACTGCTATCATATCCGTACCGATGATCTGTGCTCCTGCGCCTCCCTCAAAGGCCGGTCCCGCTGCTGTTGCCGTTACAATCATTCGGCTGCCGTCCGTAATCGCCATCTCTCCATTGGTTCCCAGATCAATCAACAGTTCTACCGGATGTGAATCCTCCTTCATTTTCCGGGTATCTTCCGATTCTGGGCCGCACTGTTCTGTTTCCAGCATCCCTAACATATACAAGCCTGCCACAACATCACCGCCCACGAAGGTACTGATTCCCGGTGCAATATAAATAGGAAATTCCCATGCCGAATGACGGATTTCCTGCAAACCAGTCTCCACCGGTGTAAAAGGACTAACACCCAAAGAACTGACATCATAGCCCAGCAGAAGATGCTCCATAGTAGTATTTCCTGCAATGCACATACCTTCTATCTTTTCAATATCGCACGTTATTCTATCTTCTGCTACGTGATTTTTCATATACAAATTATGCAATATTCCTGCAAATTTACTGATTCCGCGTCCCAGTACATCCCACACCATCTGTTTCAAAGCATCTCTATGCCCCTCACAGGAAGCATGAATCCTGGACAGCACATCTGCTCCATAGCTTCTCTGAGGATTCATTTCACAATAGGTATCCACCACTTTACCATCTGTCAGATTACGAAGCTGCATGGCAATGGTAGTAGTCCCCAGATCCACGGCAACTACATATCTCTCCTCTTGTATATCATGTGTTTTCCTATTTTCAGTAGATTCTTCTTGTTGACTTGCCAAGTCATTATCTGCTGACAAATCTATCATTTCAGAGACAATCGGAACCCGCACTTCATTCTCCAATGCCAACCGGATGACACAGTCGCCTTTCGGTCTTGCCAGACATGCCAGCCGGTATCCCTGTCTCAGTTCCTCCGGCTCCAGTACGCTTCGTTCCAGTGCTGTTGGCACCGTTACGCCTTGCAGGAATTGGACCCGGCATCTGCCGCAATCTCCTCTTCCTCCGCAGAAGCTCCCGCTGATCAGTCCGTTTTTCAATAAAGTTGACATCAGTGTCACAGAAGAATCATGTGTCACAATAACAGGATAGGATATATGGCTTCCATCCTGTTGATCTATTCTGTTATTCGATTTTTCGTCATTTTCTGTAACAACTGTTACTTTAATACGATCAGACAAATTGATTCTTCTCCTCATCATAATGATAATCTATCTTCGCTAATTTGGCTTCTATTTCTGCCTTATCTGCATCGAGATCGTCACATAAAGCAGTAAGACTTCCATAGTAATCTCTCAGTTTCAAGTTAACAAAACTCAATAACATAACCGGATCATTGGGTATCATATCACTATCATTCCTTTCAAATCATAATGCTCTTGACAGGTTGTCTAACCTATTCTAGGTCTTTTACCTAAGTTCCATCTGTACCGCATACTGCTTTCCATCACTTGTCACATGTGCCATACTACCGCAGATAAGTGGCATCATTGGCGGCAAGTGTCCGATATCCACATCCATGATTACAGGTACATTGTATTTCTTCAGCATCTCGTAAGAGGCCTGATAGTGGTCGATACCGAATTCTTCCACGTCCATACCAATCCTCGGTCTGCCAATCAGAAAACCGCTGCAATTCTTAAACCATCCGGCATGCTCCATCTGCCACATAGCCCGGCGGATACTCATCAGGTTCAGATCACAGGCTTCAATAAACCAAAGGATACCGTCCTGTGCATATTTCTCTGTAAAGGCATTCACCTGATCGTATTTGGTTCCAAGCAGATTCACCAGGCAGTCCATACATCCGCCTAAGAGTCTTCCTGAAAAGGTAAGCTCTGTTCCTGCTTCTTCAGATATATAATCCTCTTCCTTTGCCGCCAGACTCTTAATATTTGTCCGTCCACCCGGCAGGATATATTTGATTTTCGTCTGCTCTGTCAAGTGATAGGGT
>JALETS010000167.1 GCA_022781395.1 Lachnospiraceae bacterium
GATAGAGCGTTTGGCTACGGACCAAAAGGTCGGGGGTTCGAATCCTCTAGCGCACGTTGGTTGATGGAGTCGAAATTCTTTGAATTGTAAAGGGTTTCGGCTTTTTTTATGCGTGGATTTAAACCCACGTTTATGTGTTTCAATTTAAATATCAACCATGGCATCCTGTCAGAGTTTCTAAGAAGGCATCGGTCGGAGGTGTTGGGAATGTTACTGGAAGAATTTGATGTAGAGAAATATGAGCGAACCATTAAGAAGGAAGGCTCTGAGGAAGGCTATGCCAGTGGTCTGCAGGAAGGCAGAGCATCAGCTATCCTTACCATACTGGAGCAGTGGCTTTTGACAGCGTTTCAAAACGATTTTGGATCCTATGCCTCTTTTCTGATAGGTAAGCAATATAGTATATTTGAGTACATATGAAGAATTTATGATTATTCTGACCGTTGGTCTGTTAATTGTATCGATTCTTAATCTGAAAAATAAGAAATAGCCGTCCTGCTCTCGTCAAAGTTTAGGATGGCTATTTCTTAGTCAACAATAAATTTCGCCGGGGCGGGTGAAGCGCACTCACCTTCCGGCTACCCTGTTAAGTACATTATAGCAAATACAATGTGTTTTGCTATAACCAAAATTGATTTGGTTGAAATTTTTTTGAGAGTGACCTTGAATGTTTGCCGGTTATATGGCACAATTTTTGTGATACATTTACAGTGATATCCACATATGGGAAGGTGTGAGATCTATGAAAAACAAAAGGATGAATAACAAAGGATTTTCATTAATAGAGCTGATCATTGTTATAGCGATTATGGCTGTGCTTTTGGTGGTACTGGTTCCCCAGTATCTGCAATATGTAGAAAAAGCGAAGCGTGCAAGGGATGCGAATTCAGCCCTTGAAATGCGGAATGTATTTGACCGTGTGTTGGCTATGGATTCCACTCTGATCTATAAAGGAGGCCCCGGTTCAGCCTACAGGTCTGATAATGGCAATTATGTAGCGGTTTTAAGTGCGGATGGTTCGGATGCCGGTTATGTATCCGTTCCTTTGCTGGCGGCTGCTTTGGATGAGCTGGGGGAATGCCCTATATCGGCGACTTTCAAGAATGGTATGTGGGCAGTTGAAATCGATCCAAAGCAAAGTAACGTGGTAAGGATTGAGCTGATTGAGTTGACCGCTGAAGGTCCACCTGTAGTGGGCGGGAGTATTCAGGGATACGAGGTCTGGCCGGATTCCCATGCTTTCTGTGCCTGCGAGGAGCCTACTGATGCGCAAATATATAACCATATAACTTATGTTGGTAAATAAAACGAAATTATACATCTAGAGAAATATGTTTTAAAAAGTATTGTCAACTTTTTCGACTAAAAGGTTGACAATATTTTTTTAATCCGATATACTGTTTCTGACTTAAAGGATAAACCGAGGAGGAAGAGTATTATGAGTGAAGCTATGGTAGAAACCAAAACAAAAAGGAAATTAAGTACAAAGGAAATCTGCTATGTTGCGTTATTTACAGCAGTTATTGCAGTTATGGCACAGATATCCATTCCGATGCCTTTGGGCGTACCGATGACTATGCAGACCTTTGCCATTACCCTTGCAGCAGTTGTTCTGGGCGCTAAATTGTCAACTTTTTCAACCCTGATTTATATTTTGATCGGTGCGATCGGCGTTCCGGTGCTTGCAGGATTCAGCGGCGGTCTTGATAAATTCGTAGGACCTACCGGAGGATTTTTGATTTCTTTCCCACTGATGGCATTTATAATCGGGTTTGGTGTGGAGCACCGTAAAGCCTTTAAAGGGGCTTATGTGGTAGCTCTCGTTGTCGGCACGGTTGCGAATTATGTCGTAGGTGTGGTGATGTTCTGTATACTGACTAAGAGTCCTGTGATGACAGGAATTACAGCATGTGTTGTTCCTTTTATTCCTACTGCTATTATTAAGGCAATCCTTGCCTCTGTTCTGGGGTTTGAGATTAGAAAGCGTTTAAAATTATGATTAAATTACGGCCACATCATTTATTGTGCACACAGGGGTATTCAGGAAAAGGATATGATGACGATTTCGTCTCCAATATGGACGAAGTCGTCCATTATCTCAGAACCCATGAGGATGCCGAAATCATGCTGACCTTTTCCACGGATGATTTATGCAAAGACTGTCCGCATAAGGCAGGGGAGAATCTTTGTGACACACAGGAAAAGGTTAAGAAATTTGATGATAAAACAGTTTCTTACTTTCAATTGGAAGAGAAGGCATATAATTATCATGAGATTACAAGGAAAATAGACGAGCAGATGACAGAAGAAATGTTAGCTGATATTTGCGGCGATTGTAATTGGTTTCCTGTTAGTGCCTGCAAGAAGAATATTTGTGGATGTCATTAAAATATCGTTACTATTAATAATCTCACGTAAAAAGGGAAAAGAGTTTTTATAATCTTTTCCCTTTTTGTGTCGTGCATTTTATAATTATTATCTGATTCCTAACACATTCTCTGCTATTTCTACAGCATCCATGATGCAGTCGGGACAGGAGCGGAGAACCTTGCCGGTTTCTGTTCCTTTTAATTCCTTACAGACTGCGGAACCATTCTTTTTCACAAACTGTTCTACGATTTCACGGGAAAGTTTGTAGGTGTCTGCTTTTGTTTTCGGGTCTTCCAGATTTCCGTCGCTGTTCATAAAGCCGGCTGCCATGACGGCACCTGAGATGGCACCACAGGTAGCGCATGTGCCGCCCATACCGAGACCAAAGCCTTCGCAGGCTTTGAAAAGAGTTGCCTCGTCTACACCAAGTTCCCGGTGAAAGCTGCAGGCTACAGCCTGGGCACAGTTGAATTTCCTGTCATGATAGGCGATTGCCTGTTCTTTTCTATTCATAGATGATTCTCCTTTGTATCATTAAATTTTGTGTTGCTGTAATGCTTTAGTGACAGTATACTTTTTTTATGCCAAAAAGGCAAGAAATAATGAACCTTTTGGAATTTTCAAGCCTCTTATTAGTAGACGCGCAGGTGCACATGTGCGTAATTATACATGAAATGTATGAGTGGGTAAGGAGAAGATGAATTTGGACGAGGAAGTATTGGTAAGACAGATGAAGGAAGGCGATAAAGCGTCCTTTGATCTGCTCTATGATAAGTATAAGAATGTGGCACTTCGCACAGCATATCTGATCACAGGCAATCTACCGGACAGTGAAGATGTGGTACAGGATACCTTTGTAAAAGTATATCTGCACTGTATGGAGCTTAAGAATGACAGCGGATTTAAGGCTTGGATGATGCAGATTCTTGTACGGACGGCATATAAGGCCGGTAAAAAGAAAGGCAGGGAACTGCCGGCTGAGGAAGTCATAGACAAAGCCGATACACGGACGGATATTGGAAAAGGAGGTTTTATCGAATGAAATATGATCTTGAACAGAATATGAAGCATGTTTTAGAGATAGAATGTCAGGATGTTACTGCTTCCCGGAACTTGAAAGACAGGATTGATGAAGCGATTTTAGATAGTCAGAAGTTTGATAGCTATACAAGTTATGAGGATATGGACAAGGGGGAAAAAGAACTGGGTTATGCAGTCGACTCAGTGGAAACTTTTGTGAACGGTTATCAGTTTGCCCAAATGTATGTGGAAGATGTGGATGCCTGGGATGAAGAGGGCAACAAGGCATATACCTTTCCGGAAATGACGATTCATTATGAAAAAGAAGGGGCACCGCATATGTATCTGG
>JALETS010000273.1 GCA_022781395.1 Lachnospiraceae bacterium
AGGATATTCATGCCTTCCGTCGGGGTGATGCCTGCCTGCAGGATCATTGCAGTCTGACCACAAAATGAAGCGATTTCGGAATTTGTCAATAATTTCTGTTTTTTCATAAAAAGAATACTCCCTTATTTATCTTTAATATACATATTTAACCGTATAATTACTGCCATCGCCGATGAATTTCCTTAAAGAATCCTCGCGGGAATTAGCAGCATAGGTAGGATCTAATATAGACCAGCTTGTACCATCAAACTCGATCATGCCGTTTATCCATCCTTTTTCATCCACATAGGTGCTGATCCAGGCATGGTGAGCCTCTTTTGCGTAGCCGACCTCGAGATGGGTCGGGATGCCCTGGCTTCTGAGCATGGCTGCCATCAATGCAGCGTAATCCAGACAGATACCGCTTCCGGAGCGGAGGGTCTCGTCCACATCACTCAGATAACCGTTTGGCAGATCTGCTGCTTTAACATCATCATAGGAGATGGAGCCTACAACGTAGTTATAGATATTGGAAACAACATCCAGGTCGGTATTGGCAGGAGCTGCCAGTTCCTCAGCCTTTCGAACCACTTCGGAATCAGGCGTGAAATTTACATATTGATTAGGATACAGAAAGGGCAGAAAAGGGTCTGCCAGTGTAACATTCAGTTCCTGATAAAAGGTGGTGGCATACTGGGTGCCTGATATATTTTCATATACCCCCACACTGTAGGTGCCGTCCCCGCTGGTCAGAGGAAAGGTTTCGTAATCCTGACCGTAAAGATCATAGGTATAGGTTATCTGATCCGGGCCGGTAATCTGAAGCTTTACCTTGGGGCATGTGCCGAGATAGCTGACACACAAGTATCCATTATTAATATTGGAGGCATCGATGGAAACCACATCGTTTCCATAGGTAGCAGTTCCGGGAGCCTCCGGAACCAGACACTTTGGAGTGTTATCACGTGTGCCCTTGGGATCCTCTGCTGCAGCAGTCTCCTCAGAGGGGGTATCTGCCGGCTGTGTAACCGGAGCCGCCGGTTCCCCGGCAGGACTGTTGACCGGGCTGCTACCGCAGGCAGACAGCAGTATAAGGCAGATACAATAGAGAGAAAGCGCAAGGATTCTTCGCGTTTTGATTCTATAATAATCTTTTTTCATTTTCTATGTAATCCCATACAAACTTTTATGAACAATGTTATTATTCTCATCTATTATATAGTAAGAATACCAAAAAATATATAGAATGAATGCGAAAAATAAAAAAAAATATGCAGACTGTCCTTTTGGATAGTTCCCTTTTGAAAAATAATCTGCTATACTACCTAAGGATATGGAAATTCTGGGTAATAATGGGTTGCATTCAAGAAGATAATTCATTATAATAATACCGATTTAACGGATTCCATAGCATTTGCATATGAATTTTCAGCAATGGATTCTGAATTGTGTGTAAAAGAAAGGAGATACAGATGGAAGAAAGAAGAAAAATACATAGGGTCCAATACCCGACCAAAAGTGTCATTGTGGTATGTGAGACCGGAGAGCAGTACTATGTTGAAACAGAAAATGTAAGTCCTCTGGGAATGGGACTGCATCTGCCCAAGGATTGTCCGAATCTGGTAGGCAAGGACATTATCATTGTGGCAGAAACGCTGATCATGTATGCGGATGTGAAACGACAGGAACAGAAAGAGGATGGAAGCTTTGAAGCGGGTATCAGCGCCAGAAAGTTTACAACCGAGGTTTTGGAGTATTTGTTTGAACATATTGCAGGGGAATAACCTGTAATACAGATACAAGAGATTGATGTAAAATGGAGAAAAGAGGAAAGATATGAAAAAAAACATTGTAAATGACAAAGTAATTCGTGCAATGGCAATCGGTATCTCTGCCATGCTTGCAACAGCCACGCCGATGACGGCACTGGCTGCAGAAGAGGGAGAAGGAACTTCACCTGAGCCGAGTACAGGTGAGGAAACCAAGTCGGAATCTAAAGTGTCTGAAGCAAAGGAAGCAGCTGAAAGTGCATCTGAAAGCGTAGATACAGCTCAGGACAGTGCTGAAACAGTTAAGAACGATGTAGTAACAAATGTAGAGGCAGGAGAAGCA
>JALETS010000195.1 GCA_022781395.1 Lachnospiraceae bacterium
CGTGCAGGAGAAAATCACAGAGGGCATGGTTCGGGAATTGGCGCAGAAATCCTATGCACCGTTATCGGTTCTCTATCTGGAGAATCCGGCAGCAGTCAGTAGCCATTTATGGGGATTGCCGGACGAAAGCTTTGTCCGTGGGGAGGTTCCTATGACAAAAGCTGAGGTGCGTGCTGTTGTTATGAGCAAGCTGCGTATCCGGGAGAAGGATGTGGTCTATGATGTGGGAGCAGGGACAGGCTCCGTGTCTGTGGAGATGGCATTGGCGGCGCGTAAGGGCAGTGTATATGCTATTGAAACGAATTCTACGGCAGTAGAATTATGTAAACTAAACAAAGAAAGATTTTGTTTACATAACTTGGAAATTGTAGAAGGTACTGCACCGGATGCCCTGCTGGAACTGCCCAGACCCGATGTGGCTTTTATCGGCGGCAGTAAGGGGAAGATGGCGGAGATTGTAGAACTGCTATTACGGAAAAATCCGGCTATCCGGTTGGTGATTAATACCGTAACCGTGGAAAATACCGCTAAGGCACTGGAATTATTAGATACTGAGCGGTTTGTTGATGTGGAAATGGTACAACTACAGGTAAATAAAGCGAAGAAAGTCGGTACAAGCCATATGATGACGGCAAACAATCCGATTACGATTTTTACAGCCAAAGGGAAAGAAACCCCTTCGTAATCGTATGGATACATGGAATGGAGAAAAATGCAACAGACAGATAATAACAGGATAACAGAATATAACAGGCAATCAGATAAGGATCGGAGAGCAATTCTGATTGCAGCTACGGGCAGCGGATGTGGCAAGACCACGTTTGTCTGTGGTCTGTTGTGGCTGTTGAAGAGAAGGGGATTCCGTCCCTGTGCCTTTAAATGCGGTCCGGATTATATTGACCCTTCTTTCCATAGGCGCGTGCTTGGTGTGCCAAGCTATAATTTAGACCCTTTTTTTACGGAAGAAAATGTACTGCAAAAGCTGTATGAAACTCACAGTAGGGAATGCGGCAGCCCGAATATCAGTGTCATTGAGGGCGTTATGGGCTACTATGACGGTCTTGGTTTTACTGATGAGGCAAGTACCTATTCTGTGGCTAAAGCATTGGATGTGCCTGTAATTCTTTTGGTAGACTGCAAGGGCATGGGACATTCTGTCCTGCCTGTGGTGGAGGGCTTTGCAGGGCACAGAACACCCAGTATGATTCAAGGGATAGTGTTTAACCGGATGGCCCCTTCTCTCTATGAAAAGGCGGCAGAAGAAGTCCGTGCTCTTGGCATTATGCCATTGGGGTACCTGCCGGAAAACAGAGAGTTGCGTCTGGAAAGCAGACATTTGGGATTGGTAATGGCAGACGAGGTACAGGATTTTACACAGAAGATAGAGGGTATTGCAAACCGCATAGAGGAAACCGTGGACGTGGACAGTATCCTGAAGCTTGCACAGAATGTCGGGGGTGTATTGTCAGAACAGATAATCAAGCCGGCACCGGAGAAGGTATCCGGGGAGCAGGTCCGGGGCAACGCGTATTTTCCATATCCAAGCGAAGAGAATGTGGAAAAAAGTGCTTTACGGATTGCCGTGGCGAGGGATGAAGCCTTCTGTTTTCTATATGAAGATAACCTGAATTTTCTGCGGGCGCATGGAGCAGAGATTGTGCCGTTCAGTCCTTTGCATGATCAGACAATTCCGGAGAATTGTGATGCCCTGTACTTAAGCGGCGGCTATCCGGAACTCTATGCAGGAGAGCTTTTCGGGAATCATTCTATGAGACAGGATGTTAAGAACAAAATAGAAAGAGGGCTTCCCTGTATTGCGGAATGTGGCGGCTTTCTGTATCTCCATGAGCAGATGGAGTCGCAGGAGAAAGAAGGAGTGAATGGGAAACGGATGGCGGCAGCAGAAGAGCCGCGGTGCTTTCAGGAAATGGTAGGGATCATTCCGGTGAAGGCTGTAAACCGCCGTCGAAAAGGGCATTTCGGATATATCGAAGTGACATTGGAGAAGGACTGTCTGTTGGGGGAGAAAGGTGATTCTTTCCGTGCCCATGAATTTCATTACTGGGAGTCCGACATGGAGCAGACAGATCTGCATGTGAGAAAACCGGGCAATGGAAGTACCTGGACAGAAGGGTTCTGCACAGAGACTTTATATGCTGGATTTCCTCATCTGTACTTCTATGGAAGTCCCAAGGTAGGAGAGCATTTTCTGGCGGCATCAAGGAGGTATCATGACAAAAGAAGAGTTATGTAAACTGCGCATAGAACCGCTGTATGAGACGGAACAACAGAAAACCCGGACACGGCTGGATGCCATTGCCAAGCCACTGGACGGGTTGGGTCAGTTTGAGAAGCTGTTGGTGCAGATAGCGGGTATCACAGGGACAGATGAGATACGGATTGATAAAAGGGCGATTCTTGCCATGTGTGCAGATAATGGCATTGTGGCAGAAGGAGTGACCCAGACTTCCCGTGATGTGACGGCAATCGTGGCTGTCAATATGGCAACGGGACGTTCCAGTGTCAATCGTATGGCAGCGGTGGGCAGCACGGAAGTGTTCGCCACAGATATCGGTATTTCTACGGAAGTGGATTGTGAAGGCCTGCGAAAACGCAAGGTGCGCAAGGGCACGGCTGATTTTCTGAAGGAGCCTGCCATGCGTGAGGCAGAAGCCCTGCAGGCAATAGAAGAAGGTATTCTGTGGGTAAGAGAATGTAAGGAACAGGGCTATCAGATTCTGGGAACGGGAG
>JALETS010000276.1 GCA_022781395.1 Lachnospiraceae bacterium
ACACCGCCGGAGGCATCCTTAGCACACATCACTTCATCAATCGTCTCCTGTGCATACCCTGCATCCTTCCATACTGCTTCCTCAACCGGTGTCACTTCCACTGCTTCAAAGGCTGCAGCATCCGTAAATACCTCTTTGCAGGCCTCCTGTTTTGCCTTTGCTTCCTGTGCGGCAATGGGGTCTTTTGTAATCTGATAAACCAGTCCCAGCAATAATCCTGCAACCACTGTGATTGCTAACAGAATGCCGGTATTTTTCATCATTTCTTTCATGCTTTTTCTCCTCCTTTACCAAATGCTTTCGGAAGGGTAATCTTCTCAATCAGAGGCACTAACAGATTGCCGATAATGATGGCATAGGATACACCCTCTGCAGATGGTCCGAAAATTCGGAAAATACCGGTCAGGACACCCAGCAGAATACCGAACAGATACTGTCCGTTCTTCGTAATCGGTCTGGTTACATAGTCCGTAGCCATAAAGAAAGCGCCCAGCATCAAACCACCGCCTGCCAGATGTGCGGATATGTATGCCCAGTCAAATCCATGTCCCCCGAAAATACTGATAAAAATAACAAAACTTACGATGTAACTGCCCGGAATCCGCAGGTCGATAATCCCCAACAGGATCAGGAAACAGGCACCGATCACAATGGCAATCATAGAAGTTTCACCAATGGTTCCACCGGTTCTTCCAATGACCATATCCAGAATATTGATCTGTGCACCTGCTTTGAGATTAGCAAGTGGTGTAGGACCCGTATAGGCATCGCAGTCAAAATTAGTCATAATGGATGTAAAAGAAATCAACAGAAAGCATCTTGCTCCCAGTGCCGGGTTCATAAAGTTCTGTCCCAGCCCTCCAAACAGCATTTTGACCACCAGGATTGCAAACACACCACCTACTACACCAATCCACCATGGTGCAGAAGACGGCAGATTCAAGGCAAGCAGCAAACCTGTTACCACTGCGGAATAGTCTCCGATTGTTATTTTCTTCTTACATATTTTCTCAAAAAGGTATTCTGTCAGTACCGTTGATGCCACGGTTACCAGTATCAGAATCAATGCATCTAATCCAAAATTATAGATACCAAATCCGGCCGCCGGAAGAAGGGCGATCACAACTGCCAGCATAATACCGCTTGTGGTAGTCTTGGATCTGACATGCGGATTAGAGGATACTTTCATCAATTCACTCATCTTAATTCTGTTCTCCTTTCCTCCTACTTTTTCTTCTTCGCAAGCTGTATTTTACGCATAGACTTAATCACCTGTGTCAGTGGTCTCTTAGCCGGACAGACGAAGCTGCAGCACCCACACTCACAGCATTCCATGCCGTTATGCGACAGGAATTCTTCCTCTTCATAATTCTCTGCATAGTCTGCCAGCATTCTGGGTACCACCCGGCCCGGACATACTTCTACGCAGCGTCCGCAGTTAATACAGGCACTTGGTTCCATGGCAGACACATCATCTTTGGTCAGGCATAACAATGCAGAAGCAGTCTTGGTCGTCGGCACATCCAGATCAAAGATGCCGAATCCCATCATAGGACCACCGGATATGATCTTCACCGGTTCCTCTTTAAAGCCACCCGCTTCTTCAATCAGTTCATGATAGTTCGTACCGATCCTCACAATATAATTGCGTGGATCTGCAATGGCATCACCGGTCACTGTAACGATGCGGTTCATCAATGGCTTTCCCTCTATTACAGCATGATAAATGGCTACGATTGTATCTACATTGTTTACTACACACCCCGCATCAGCCGGCAGCATGGTAGAATTAATAGCCCTTCCGGTCGTCGCATAGATAATCTGTCTCTCTGCTCCCTGGGGATATTTCGTTTTCAATGCCTTCACACTGATACGCGGTTCATCCTTCGTCAGTTTCTTCAAAAGCTCGATACAGTCCGGCTTATTGTCTTCCACTGCCAGGATTCCTCTTGCATTTTCAAATAACTGCAAAGACACCTTCAAACCGCCGATCAGTTTCTCCGGCTCCTCAATGATTCTCCTGTAATCAGAGGTAAGATAAGGCTCACATTCCGCACAGTTAGCAATCACATAATCTATCTTCTCAGGCTCCTTTGGGGAAAGCTTGATAAAAGTCGGGAAACCCGCGCCACCCATACCTACGACACCGGCCTCCTTAACACACTCAATAATTTCCTCTCTGCTCATCTCTTCTAACGGTTTTCTCTTCGGATACTCCACTTCCTCATAGAGACCGTCATTTTCAATGATGATACTCATCACATTGTCACCGGTAACTACACGTCTCGGCTCAATCGCCTTTACCGTACCGGATACCGTCGCATAGATCGGTGCAGATACAAATCCGCCTGCCTCCGCAATCTTCTGCCCGGTCAATACCCGATCGCCCTTCTCTACAATTGGTTTCGCCGGTGCTCCGATGTGTTGGGATAACGGATATACCAGGTCCCCTTTTGGCAAGACTGCTTTAATAGGCTTATCCTTGGACAGCTCTTTACCGTCATAAGGATGTACACCGCCCCTGAACGTTAATTTTGCCATTCTCCTACCCTTCTTTCTTCGTTCTATCTTACTTAAAAATAATAGAATCGGATTTCATTTTTATTAATAAATACTTACCTTATAAATATACTATTTTTCGACGGAAAAAACTACTGCTATTTCAAAAAATATGCTAAGATATGTATAATGATTCAGCACATACTGTTCTGACCGGTTACATCGTCAGACACAAATTGAAAGGCATGGTATTATAATGCAGATAATCAATCAAACATTAGAGAATTTTACAATCTCTTATCCATTGGAAACACTTGCACCTTTAGAGCGTATTCTGTTCATAGATATTGAAACCACCGGTTTTACCGCCAGGAGTTCCTCTCTGTACCTTATCGGAACAGCCTATTATCAGACCGGCTGCTGGCATATCAGACAATGGTTTGCCGAGAACAATACCGACGAGGCAGCTATGCTGGAGGATTTCTTTACTTTTGCCAGCAACTATACCCATCTGATCCATTTTAACGGCAATAATTTTGATCTTCCCTATTTACTCCAAAAATGTGAACAGCATAAGTTATCGTATACTTTCGACAATTTCACAGGCATTGACATATATAAGCGGATTTCTCCTTATAAGTTCTTTCTGCATACGCCCAATTGCAAACAGAAAACATTGGAAGAACTGATAGGGATTGATAGAGAAGATATTTACAATGGTGGAGAATTAATCAGTATCTATCATGAATATGTGAAGGCTCCTACCGATGAAGCCAGACAGTTTCTTCTGCTGCACAACAGCGATGATATGAAAGGTATGCTGCAGATTCTGCCATTACTTGCCTTCTACGACCTGTTTAACGGTCCGATCCGTGCCAAAAAGGTACAGGCAAACCACTATGTAGATTATCATGGTCATAACAGGCAGGAGCTTCTGATGAAGCTGTCCCTTTCTACACCGTTACCGCTCAACATCTCCAATCTTTCCAACGGCTGCTATTTTAGCGGTGAAGCATCAGAAGGCATCCTGAAAGTACCGGTCTATGAAGAAGAAATGAAATACTTTTATTCCAATTATAAAGACTATTACTATCTTCCCGAAGAGGATGTGGCACTTCACAAGTCAGTAGCATCCTTTGTGGACAAGGAACACCGTACTCAGGCGACCGCCGCCACCTGTTATACACGCAAATATGCAACCTACCTGCCCCAATGGGATATTTTCATGGAGCCTTTCTTTAAGAGAGATTATAAGAGCAAAGAACTGTTCTTTGAATTGACAGAAGAAATGAAAACGGATCGGGATTTCTTTTCCCGTTATGCGCAATATCTGCTCGGCAGAATGGCCAAGACATATTAGTAAGGATATATGCATCAAGACATATAAAAAGGACAACGGTTTTATGCCGTTGTCCTTATATTTTACTATTCACTATATTACCGTAAAATGATACATACTGTCTTAAGGCTTCTGATAGAAGAAAGAATTCTTTCTTTCAAATCCCACATCCTTATGATTAATGATCTGTTCTGTACTGCCAATAAACAGATAACCACCGCGAATTAAGCTTTTCTGGAATTTACGGAACACTTCATCCTTTGCTTCCTCCGTAAAATAGATGAGTACATTACGGCACACAATCAGATGATAATCCGTCGGATAGGTATCCTTCAGTAAATTATGTTCGTGGAACTCCACTCTAGCTTTAACCTCATCCGAAATCTGGTATGACGGACCAATCTTCGTGAAGAATTTCTTCTTCAGATCCTCCGGTACGCCTGCAATACTCTTCTCCGCATATAATCCTGCTTTTGCCTTGGCAATAACCTGCTTGTCCAAATCAGTTGCATAAATCTTAATCTGATTTAACGGCAAGTGTCTGGATAATGCCATAACAAGCGAATACGGCTCATCTCCCGTAGAACATGCGGCACTCCAAATCTTAAGATTCCTGCCATAGCGTTTAATCAGATCCGGAAAAATATCCTTGTCAAGCAGTTCCCATTGATCCGGATTCCGATAAAATTCCGATACATTGATTGTCAGATAATTGACAAATTCTTCAAACATCTTATTATCGGACTTAATTGCAGCGATATATTTATCATATCCAACAATCTTATTCTTGGAAATCAGCGTATCGATACGGCGTTTCATCTGCTTCTCTTTGTAAGCATTCAGATCAATCTTGGTCAGATCATAAACAGCTTTCTTAAAATATTCATAATCGTAGGCCATCGGTTTCACCGCCCATCCGTTCTATATTTTCTTACGCCTCTGTCTCTTCACTCTCGTTAGCAATTACAGCATCAATATCTACAGATACTACATCAGCATCTTCTTCTGCTGCTTCCTCTTCCTTCGGTTCCGGAGCAAACATAGCTTTCACGCTTAAGCTGATCTTCTTATCTGCCTCATTGAAATCAACAACTTTAGCTGTAACTTCTTCGCCCACCTTCATTACATCTGAAGGCTTCTCAATATGCTCTTTGGAAATCTGTGATACATGCAGTAATGCATCAATGCCCGGCTCTAATTCTACAAACGCACCAAAGTCAGTCATGCGGGCAACCTTTCCTGTTACCACAGTACCGATTGCATACTTAGCTGTTGCATCCTTCCAGGGATTAGCATCCTCAAATTTCAGACTGAGTGCAATCTTAGTGCCGGAAATCTCTTTGATAAGTACCTTAACAACATCTCCAACCTTAAATACTTTCTTAGGATTCTCCACTCTGCCCCAAGACATTTCAGAAATATGGAGTAATCCGTCACATCCGCCAAGATCAATGAAAGCACCGAAATCTGTTACATTCTTAACAGTACCTTCCACGGTATCGCCAACCTTAATCGTCTCAAACAGTTTCTTCTGTAACTCAGCTTTCTCAGCTAAGATCAGCTGCTTTCTGTCACCGATATATCTTCTTCTCTTAGGATTGTACTCACTGATTACGAACTGGATTTCCTGTCCTGCATACTTGTTCAGGTCTTTCTCGTAAGTATCGGAAACAAGACTTGCCGGAATAAAGATTCTTACTTCATCCACTACAACACTTAAACCGCCATCCAGTACCTGAGCAACCTTAGCGGTAAGTACTTCTTTGTTCTCAAATGCTTCTTCGATTCTCTTGTTGCCTCTGTCAGCTGCAAGACGTTTGTAAGTAAGGAGAACCTGTCCCTCACCATCATTGACTTTTAATACCTTTACCTCCATGGTATCTCCAGGCTTTGCAACGGTTGTCAAGTCTACATTAGGTTCATTTGTATATTCATTTCTGGTAAGAACACCATCTGATTTATATCCGATGTTGAGAATGATCTCTTCCGGTTTCACATCAATAACGGTACCTTCAACAACCTCTCCTGTGTGTATTGTCTTTAAAGACTCTTCTAACATTTGTTCAAAAGTTAATTCTGACATAATTTTGAACCTCCTCGATAATTTTGTTTGGGGTTGACGCCCCTGCTGTAATACCCACCAGTCGGACAGATTTAGGTAAATCCAAATGCAAGTCATCTAATGTCTGTATAAAATACGTATTCGCACATTCCTGCATACAGATTTCATATAGCTTCCGTGTATTAGAACTATGATTGCCACCTATTACTATCATAACGTCGACCTGAGCTGCTATCTTCCTAGCCTCAGTCTGTCGCACTTCCGTAGCGTTACATATAGTATTCACAACACTAACATTGTAACCTTTTTGTTTAAAAATTTCAACCATATCTTGAAATTTATTGTAGTTAAATGTCGTTTGAGA
>JALETS010000202.1 GCA_022781395.1 Lachnospiraceae bacterium
GACGTAATTTCCTATGAAACAAGAAAGCCCCCAGAGCGGCAACTCTGGGGGCTTTCTTAATTTTAGACAATAAAAAAGCGGGTGATGGGAATCGAACCCACGTATCCAGCTTGGAAGGCTGGTGTTCTACCATTGAACTACACCCGCATGATAAATTATGAAATTGTAATGCCCAGAACCGGAATCTAACCAGTGACACGAGGATTTTCAGTCCTCTGCTCTACCAACTGAGCTATCTGGGCATCCTATGTACTGACAACCAGCACTTGCGGAATTTATTGTATCGTGAATATTTTAAAAAGTCAAGGCTTTCTATGTCAGATTCGATACAAAACTACACATCAGGTTCTCATAATCAGAGGCAGGCATCGGCCGTGCGAATAAAAATCCCTGAATATCATCACAATTTAACTTTTGAAGATACTTAAGCTGCATTGTATTCTCCACCCCTTCTGCTGTGATATGCAGACCAAGCTGCTGCCCCATGCTGATGACATGATACAATAGTGTCTCTCCGTTTTCCTCCCCAATCTGATCGATCAGGCTCTTATCCAGTTTAAGGGTATCAAAACAGCGCATGCTGAGTATAGCCAGCGAAGAATAGCCTGTACCGAAATCGTCCATCAAAATATGAACACCCATATGTCTGAACTGTCCCAGTACCTTCAGAATATCTGCTTTACCTTCCATGGCACTTTCTGTTACCTCAATCTGAATATACTTTGCCTCCAGGCGATATTCCTTGAGGATATTTTCATATCTTTCTACAATGTCAGAATAATAGAGTGAGGCTCGACTTAAATTAACGGAAACCTGCCGGATATGAAATCCCTGCTGCTGCCATTCTACCTGCTGACTGCACACACTTCGGAACATATACTCATCCAGCTTTGCTATCATACCATTTTTCTCAAACAATGGTATGAACCGTCCCGGAGAAATCATGCTACCATCAGTACTCCGCCATCGCACAAGCGCTTCACTTCCTACTATATCAGTCCCATTTGCACTGTATTTGGGCTGATACCAAACCTCAAACTCCTTATTGGCAATCGCCTCCTCAAATCGTTCTTCCAATTTCTCATTTTCATACATTTCATTATGGTCTATTTCACTATAGAATACATAATGCTTCGCATGATCACTGCTTACAAAGTTTTCGGCAATTCTTGCTTTACTAAAGCCATCCTCTACGGATTCACTCTCCTTCAGCCAATAAACTCCGTAATGCGGATATACTCCGGGCATCTGAATCCTTCTGGCAAGTTCGTGAATTTTATATGATACATCCTCCATACGGTTCAGAAAAGCTTCTTCATTGTTCTCTGTTACAAACAAGGCAAAATGATCCTCTCTCACTCTTCTGATCATCTCATTGTCCCGTTTCGCATCCTCTAAGATATTCCAGATCCCTCTGACAAATTGAGCTCGTCATTCCGAATCATATGTCAGGCAGGCAACACCTAATACTTCCCCCGACTCATCCTGTATCGGTATGCTCATAACATTGACCATGCCATGTTCATCACTCATGGCGTCAATCAGAACTCCCGTAATCGTACGTTTTCCTTCCATTCCCCTCTGAAAGAACTCTCTATGAGATAAATCCGTCACTGCTCCATCCGTGGAACTCGTCATACCATCCGGCATACAGAAACCCAGCCTCTTTAATCCATATGCTTCTACAAAGCTCTGATACTGCATAACCTGATCTGCCATATTCTCCTTATTCAGTTTCAGTTCTGACACCAGTCCTTCCAGCAAAAGCTCATTGCTTCTGATCTGGTTGCTCAGAGCCAACACATTCTGATTCGCCACATCCTCCAGATTCTGCTGAAGCTGAGTTTTCATCTCTGTCTGTATCTTCCTGGTACAGAATGCTATCGCTGTCAGAATAAGCACTGCAACCATAGCTACTACCAGCAAATAAATCCGTCTTCTGCCCGTTTCCTTCATAAATTTTCCTCCATATATTTGTGGTATTTTATTTTCCAAATAAATTCAATCCCTTCTTTTCTTTATCCCTTTTTATGCTAAAATAAAAGAAAAAA
Source organism: Lachnospiraceae bacterium (assembly GCA_022781395.1). Taxonomy (GTDB): domain Bacteria; phylum Bacillota; class Clostridia; order Lachnospirales; family Lachnospiraceae; genus UBA3282. Next base: position 2,052 of record JALETS010000202.1, read on the forward strand.
GAAAGGTTTAACCTTCCATGCTGACAATCACAGGGCAATCAATTTCTTCCGAATTAGCCATCGGAATGATCCGTTTCTATCGCCATAAGAAAACCATTATAAATGATGCTGTTGCTGCTGATCCTGATGCGGAATTATCCCGCTATCAGCTAGCCTATCATACTGCCATGGAGCAATTACATCTGCTCCACGATAAAACTTTAGAGCAGGTTGGCGCCGAGGAAGCTGAAATATTTGAGATGCATCGTATGCTCCTGTCTGACAGACAGTTTCATCATGCTATCCTCCATTCCATTATACAGGATCACAAGACGGCGGAATATGCCATTTACAGTGTGGGAGAAGAACTCTGGAACCGCTTTATCCATATGGAAGATCCTTATCTGCAGGCACGGGGTGCCGACATCCAGGATATTATGAACCGTTTGCTTTTCCTTTTATCCGGTAAAAAAGAAAGCTCCATGGATGCTACCGAACCGTTCATTTTAATGGCAGAGGACTTATCCCCCAGTGAAACGGTGCAGATAAATTCCTCTAAATTATTGGGCTTTATTACCCGTCAGGGCAGTCCTTACAGTCATACGGCGATTCTTGCCAAGACCATGAACATCCCGGCTTTGATGCATATTGATATTGAAGAAGCTTGGGACGGCCATCTGGCGATTATCGATGGAGAAAAGCAATGCCTTTATATAGATCCTTCCGAAGAGCTGATTGCAGAATATCAGCTCAAGCAGGCTTCCATAGAGCAGAAACGTACTGAACTGCAGGCGTTAAAAATGTTACCTGCCGTTACAGCAGACGGGCATTCCATTGCACTGTATGCCAATATCAATGCGCCGACAGATATTGAAAATGCCATTAGTCAGGGGGCTGAAGGAATCGGTCTGTTCCGCTCTGAATTCCTGTACTTAAATGCACAGGAATATCCGGATGAAGAAGTACAGTATCACATCTATCGACGGGTACTGGAACAGATGCCGGACAAACATATTGTAATCCGTACCTTGGATCTGGGCGCAGATAAGAAGAGTCCCTATCTTGCCCTGGAACCTGAAGAAAACCCGGCGTTAGGCTATCGCGCCATCCGCATCTGCCTAAGCCGTCCGGAACTGTTTAAAGTCCAGCTTCGCGCACTTCTTCGTGCCGCCGCCCATGGAGAATTACACATTATGTTTCCTATGATTACTTCTCTCTGGGAAGTACAACGCGCCAAAGAAATGGTAGAAGAATGTAAGGCAGAATTATGTGCAGAACATATTACCTACGGCAATCCGGTACTGGGTATCATGATCGAAACCCCCGCCGCCGTAATGATAGCAGAGGATTTAGCTGCAGAAGCAGGTTTTTTCAGCATCGGCACCAACGATCTTGCGCAGTACACTCTTGCACTGGATCGCAATAATGCCAGACTGCACGACTTCTATGACCCCCACCATCCCGCATTGATCCGTATGATACGCATGGTCGTGGAAGCTGCGCATAAACACAATATCCCTGTCAGTATCTGCGGAGAGTCAGGGGCAGATCTGACACTGACAAGAGCGTTTATGGAAATGGGGATTGATTCCTTAAGTGTGGCACCCAATGCACTACTTCCCCTGAAAAAAACAATCCGGGAGATTTCACTTACTTAGTGAATATCTTCCGGATTCTCATAATCAGCTACATCCTGGCGGAGCTGCTCCCAGGCATCCTCATGCTCCGCATAATAGAGCGGACACAGTTTTCCGCCACAATCATAATGCCTCAGAATATCATCAGTAGAAAGATTATACTGATCAATCAGCCACGCCAGCGTATGTATCAAAGTGTCGTAGGTCTGTGGCGTAAAGGAGCCGTCCTCTGACAGATAGCAGCATTCTATAGAAATAGAATCTTCATTGCGAGATTTGACAGCATAGGCCTCTTCATCCAGCGGAATACATTGTAATAATTCTCCATCATACCCAATAATAAAATGCGCACTGGCTGACCGTTCATGGGTCTGCGCCAGGTTTTCAAAATAACTTCGGTTCTGCTCTGCCGTTGTTCCGGCATTGGCCGTATAATGCACGAAAATACTTTTGACCTTTTTAAGCTCCGTGCCTGGACGGGAATACTCATTGATCTCCAGATAATCTTCCTTAATCTCCGGCGGCACAATCCGCTTTCCGATTATGTTATCAGACAGAATCTGCACCACGCCTTTGCCTGTATCGTGACGTACTGCACGGTATATGGCTCCCGTCATGAAATAGATTAATATGAGACACAACACAATAACCAACAGAGCTATCGTCCTATACAGATATACTTTTCTGCGCTTTGCCCTTCGGCGTTTGATAGACTGCACCGGACGGGGATTCCCCTGTCTGTGCATATGGGATCTGTCTGCTTTACGGTGCCTTGACGGTACGCCCTCCCTATGAAGATCCCATAATTCTACGTTTTTCTGCTGTACTTTTCTTACTGCCTGTCCCACTTCTCATGCCCCTCTTATGTATTATTTCCAAGTGTACTATCCCGTGTAGTACACCCTTTACTATATTAGAGGCTCTAAGTTAAGAAAAGGTTGCATAATTCTTAATTATTTCTGTATTTTTCATATAATTCCTGGAGCTTCTGCATATCTTCCGATGAAACACTGTTTTGCAGATACTCCTCGACTTCCGCAATGGATTCGTCAGTAACACCTTCACTGACAATATCCATACAGTCTGACAGAGCATCCGTATCAGCATATTTCTCTATGATTTCTTCCGCCTGCTGTTTATCGTCCGCATCCATAGTGCTTACAATCTCTTTTGCCTTGGCAGCCGCCTGCGGATCTCCGGAACTTTCCAATGCCTTCTGCACAGCCTGCTCCATGATCTGCTCGGTCGCCTTTTCTACTACTACATGCTTTACGCCATTTCCTAGTGTTCCTTTTACCAAACCAACAAGAATGAGGACAGAAACAACTATGATCAGGCTTAAAACAATTATTTTGCCCTTACCCTTCCTTTTTCTTTTCCTTCTACTCATACCATTATCCTTACAAATATATCCAAAGACTATTTTTTCCTTCTGCTCATCCCTCTATTTTGTTACCAGTCTTACGGTTTCCCTGGCAATCGCAAGCTCTTCATTTGTCGGGATCACCATAGTAGTCACTTTCGCATCTGCATCTGATAGTATAACCTCTTCGCCTCGAATCTTATTCTTTTCCGCATCAATATTGGTTCCGAGGAAACCAATGTATTGCCCGATCAGCGCTCTGACCTCTGCGTTATTTTCACCGGCTCCCGCCGTAAATACGATGGCATCCACTCCGTTCATCGCAGCCGCATAGGCACCAATATATTTTCCCACACGATAAGCATAGGCTTCCAGTGCATCCTTGGCAGTCTCATTGCCATCGCCTGCTGCCATTGCCAAATCACGGAAATCACTGGACAGACCATCAGACAAGCCCAGTACACCGGACTTTTTATTGCAGATATTGATCACTTCCTCCGCACTGATTCCCTCTTTTCCGGCAAGAAAAGTAATGATTGCCGGGTCCAAATCGCCGGAACGGGTACCCATGATAAGCCCCTCTAACGGTGTCAGTCCCATGGAGGTATCCACGGATTCGCCGTTTTTCACAGCAGAAACGGAAGCACCGTTACCTAAATGACATACAATAATCTTTAAATCCTTGATATCCTTCCCAAGGATCTCTGCCGCACGCTTGGACACAAAATCATGGCTGGTACCGTGAAATCCGTAACGGCGTACTTTATATTTATTATAATAGGACAATGGTAATCCATACAGATAAGCTTTCTTCGGCATGGTCTGATGAAATGCGGTGTCAAACACACCTACCATCGGCACATTCGGCATAATCTCTTTGCAGGAATTGATACCGATCAGATTGGCCGGGTTATGAAGAGGTGCTAAATCGTTACACTCCTCAATGGTCTTAAGAACCTCATCATTTAAAACCACGGACGTGGCAAACTTCTCGCCACCGTGTACAATACGATGTCCTATTGCATCGATTTCATCAAGAGACTTGATGACACCTGCTTCTGCATCTGTCAACTTGTCAATCACTAACTTAACAGCCACGGTATGATTCGGCATATCTACCTCAGTCTTGACCTTCTCACCGCCCGCAGGCTGATGGGTAATGGCACTTCCATCGATTCCTATTCTCTCACAGAGTCCTTTTGCCAAGACTTCTTCACTTTCACTGTTGATAAGCTGATACTTCAAAGAAGAAGACCCGCAGTTTATTACTAATACATTCATTGGTAATTATCCTTTCTATGAATATTTTATGTATTTCTGATATTCATTATAGCATGCTTTCTGTTGATTGAGAAAACTAATCTCTTGTCAGGAGGTTTCTCTCTATAGTCTCGGTATAACTCGCTTAATCTTTTTTTACATTTTAAAGTTTATTCTCCTAAGATTTTTTACCTGGCAAATCCTTAATTAATGGCTGCAATTTTTTATATATTTCACTAACAGTTTCGCTAGGATAAAACTTCATTAGTTTATTGTTAATCTGCTGCTTCGTTTCACCTTTAAGCACTGCCTGTATAATATCTTCCTTATGGTCTTTATATTCCTTTTTCTTGAAATGTTGACCAAAAAAAGAACGCACCTGTGCCTCACGTTTTTCTTTCTCACTTTGAGCAGATGCTTTCTTAGGCTGCTCCTTTTTTATAGGTTCATCACGTTTACAGATTTCCAATACTTTCTTAACCTTTAAATTATGAGCATTAAATTCTTCAATCGCCTTATCAAAATCTGTATCCTTTGAAACAATAAAATATTCTGCATTTCTATTTGCTTTTGTAATATCACGTATGTCAAAAAGAATCTGACAATCAACAGCATTTTTAATAGGCATTTGAACTTTGATATAATCAAAATGTGCCTTTGATGCATTTATTCTTCTATGTAACCCGAATGTAAGCGTTTCTGCTGATTCACTATAATATATTCTGACACAGTCCTCTTCTGAAAGCTTTGTAATACCATTAAGTCCGTCACGATTAACATTCTCATAATCTACAAAGAAATATCTTGTAAATTCTAAATCTTCTTCGCGTGATTCAATGTCATCATCGCATTTACCATTGTATCTCTCCACCCAATCCCAATAATTGGGTTCTTGCATGTCCATATACAAGTCTTCATTATCTCCCATGTAATCATCTCCCCTCTATTATTTGCATACCACAGAAATGGTCAAATTTCCTTCTGCGAAATGGAATATATATTGTTCTCATCTACAGTTATTTTATATTGGAACACATTATCTCAACATACAAAGAGTTTCCAGATTGAATACGCGCAAAACCTTTCATTTTTATTTGATATCCATTTCAAATGCTATCTGCCACATACACATATCCATTAATTTCATTACGGGATACTGTGTTCCACAAGCGCTCAATTCCTCACGAACAGTCTCAAAATCATCCTTATATGCTAGATAATATTTCGCAATATCCCTCACAGACTCCTTGCAATATCCACCCACAGAAATCCCATACTGCCTTACAGCCTTTACATAATATCTGTCAAAAGCTGGAACGCAGCCTAGAGTTCCCAATAATATTTTTGTTACCAACGTATCTGTAGCATTGTTGATAACCCCATCAAATGATGGTTGTTCTTCTGCATATGCCTTGCGAATTCTATCACTTATTTCTTCTAACAACACTAAATTTTCATCCTTTGTGATTCCTTCTGCAGATATTCCCAGCAAAGGATTGTATCGCTCTTCCATTATAATTTTCACCACAGGAATATGAACCTTATAATCCTTTTGCAATAGAAAAGAAGACCCACGATACATCCCCCAGCTTGCTAAATAAAATGCCAAATGGAGTGCGAGATAATCAATCGCGTTCTCATCCAAAGTATTTCTATTTGTGTAAAAACTATTGTAGCAATGTCTCCATGACATATACCGTCCATGTGAATCCTTCACTGTTTCATTAAAATATGTACGAATAGCTCTTATTGCATCTTCCACAGATAAAATTGCTATTCTATTTTCTGTTGTCTTTTTGGGCAAGTGAAATACCACCTGACAGTCTTGAAGAGTCCCCTTTATAAATTCCACCGTCTGTCCCGAAATATTGATTTGTCGTGTCAAATAACCTGCATTAAGCCATCCAAAAGCTAATGAATGCGATTCAGAATTTGACCACTGTGCCGGATACATATATGCCGAGTCAGGTAACCTAAAACCGATAATCCTTTCTATTTCTGAAAAGGTCATCTTTAGTTCATCCTTACCGCACTCTTCTAAATATGCTGTCAATGCTATAAACTTATCTCCTTTAGGCATTCTTTGTCTCCATCTAAAAATTGTACTCATGTGAAAATTCAATATAGAATAATTACACATTTGCCTATATCACCCAAATCGGCACAATATAATTCTCTCTATCAATTGCAGACAACTCAGGCTTCATACAAATAACCGCACCCTTTGATCGTGGTATGGATGATCGATCCAGCAAATCAAATACCTTTATCAACTCTGATCCCGGATTAGATGACTTCTTAATCTCGATTGGATTAAGCACACCATCATGCTCAAGTACAATGTCAATCTCCTTCGCATCCTTGTCGCGATAATAATACATGAAAGGTTCCTTACCATTGTTTAAATATGTTTTCATTATCTCTGCAACAACATAATTCTCTAAGATTGCGCCATTCATAGCACCACTCTCTAAAGTTTCTGCACTGCTCCACTTCGTCAAATAGCAAACCAGTCCTGTATCATAGAAATACAGCTTCGGTGTTTTTACCAATCGCTTCAATAAATTATTTGAATACGGATGCAAATAGAAGATAATCCCTAAAGTTTCCAATATTCCTAACCAATCTTTTGCCTGTTTCTGGTTGATATCTGCATCTCTCGCAATATCTGCCACATTAAGCATCTGCCCACACCTTGCTGCTACTGCAGTAATGAAATGCAAGAACTTCAATGAATCAATTGCATCTGACAATTCTTTCACATCTCTTTCAATATATGTGGTTAAGTAACTGCTATAAAAAATCTGGCTATTGCTGTTTTGACCACTTATAATAGCAGGCATCGATCCTCTGAAGATTCTTGCAAAAATGTCTCTGGTATCAGCCTGTTTTCTTTCCTTGCTTCTTGAAATCAATGCTTCCATATCAATAGTAAATGGCTCCATTTGCCCATCACAGATCTCTGCCTGAGTTAATGAAGTTAAGGAAAGGGCTGCGACTCTACCTGCCAAGGACTCCTGCACTCCGCGCATCAACTTAAACACTTGTGAACCTGTAAGCCAAAAATCTCCGGGATTATGATTCTTATCTACGTGTAATTTTATATAAGTAAACAATTCCGGTGCATACTGAACCTCATCAATCAAAACCGGTGGCTTATGCAACTGCAAAAACAACTCAGGATCAGTCTTAGCAAGATTTCTCTCATTCAAATCATCCAGCGATACATAGCTTCTATCTGTACCCTCCATTAGCTTTTGAAGCATGGTGGTCTTCCCTATCTGTCTGGGACCGGTTACCAATACAACAGGATATTCTTTTGTAACTTCTAAAACTATCTTTTCCAAATTTCTTGATATATAGTTCATAATATCCCCCTTCGGCTAATTTGTATTCTTATTACATTTTAGCCGAAATATATAAAAATAGCAAGAATAGTTCAGCCAATATATATTATAAATCCATATTAGCCGAAATATTCTTGCATGTATATTTTCATATATACTAATCTCTTCTCAGATGCCAGCTATATCCCGTAAAAACAGCTGTCTGCTTACCGGAAGCAAAGATATCCGCAAGCGTCTTACAGATCCACCGTCTCACCTGATCGGCACTTCTTTCATTACCTTCAATCTTTACATTCACATTGGACTGAATCATCATGAATTTCACAAAAGCATCCAGATCAAATTCATAAGATAGCTCCAGTGGTATTTGCTTTACCATCCTAAATCCTGCCGGCTCCACATCCGCCTGTGTCCATACCTGTTCATTACGGTATGGCTTGGGAAATTCCTTAAGATACTGCTCATGCCACCATGCGGTGTATGCCTCACAACCGGCCATGCGGTCACTGATACAGAAATCGTAGATCAATACCTCTCCATCCGGACACATAATCCGATGCAGATTCCGTAAGAAGGCATCCCGGTCCACCCACTGCACCACACCGGCTGCCGTAACAATATCATACGGCACAGCAGGGTGGGGTACTTCTTCTGCTTTGCATGGGAAAAAGGTATAACCCTCTTCCCCACAGATTTCCTGTGCCACGGCAATCATCTCCGGAGAGATATCCGTACCGGTGACATTCCTGCAGATCATTTTCAATGCTTTTGCAGAAAGCCCGGCACCGCATCCCACATCCAGGCCATTTTGATATTGCTGTTCCAAAGAATCTTTAAGAAATTGCTCAATGACCTGTTTATGCAGAAAGGGACGTTCTTTATAGCCTTCCGCAATTCTTTTACTGTCAAATGATTGATTATTCATTCCTCTTAAATCCGTACTTTTTAATATGCTCTACCCCAGTAAACCATCTTCTTTGCAGGCTTGCCGCAGCATACGCATACATCGCTTATCTGCTCCTGTTCAAAAGGCATACAACGGCTTGTAACCGCCAGTTCTTCCTTGATCTGATCCTCACACTCCTGGTTGCCGCACCACATTGCTTTGACGAAACCGGACTTCTCGGTGAAGAGCTTGCGGAACTCATCCATATTCTTTGCTACGTAAGTATGGGAATCTCTGTGTGCTCTTGCACGCTCCAGCATCTCTACCTGCATCTTGTCTAAGATTTCTGCTGCCTTAGCTTCCAGCTCATCTAAGGAAACTTCTATCTTTTCTCTTGTATCACGACGGCAGATCACACACTTATTTGCCTCAATATCCTTCGGCCCGATTTCTACACGGATCGGAATACCTCTCATCTCCTGCTCAGAGAATTTCCATCCCGGACTCTTATCCGCATCATCTACCTTTACACGGAAGTTGCTTAAGCGGTCTCTTAATTCATATGCCTTATCCAGTACGCCTTCCTTCTTCTGCTGGATCGGAATGATCATGATCTGGGTAGGCGCAATCTTAGGAGGCAGAACCAGACCGGAATTGTCACCATGCACCATGATAACCGCACCAATCAGTCGGGTGGTTGTTCCCCAGGAGGTCTGATGTACATATTTTAAAGTATTGTCTTTATCTGTAAACTGGATATCAAAAGCTTTCGCGAAGCCATCACCAAAGTTATGGCTTGTTCCGGACTGCAGCGCCTTACCATCATGCATCAGTGCCTCGATGGTGTAGGTTGCCACAGCTCCTGCGAATTTCTCTTTATCAGTCTTGCGTCCCTTAATTACAGGAATTGCCAATACCTGCTCGCAGAAATCCGCATAGACATTCAGCATCTGAATGGTTCTCTCTTCTGCTTCCTCCGCAGTAGCATGGGCGGTATGTCCCTCCTGCCATAAGAACTCACGGCTTCTTAAGAAGGGTCTTGTCTCTTTCTCCCAACGGACAACGGAACACCACTGATTACATACCTGTGGGAGATCGCGGTAAGACTGGACTGTATTCTTATAATAGTCACAGAATAAAGTCTCAGAAGTAGGTCTGACACACAGTCTCTCCTGCAAAGGCTGTAAACCGCCGTGTGTAACCCATGCTACCTCCGGTGCGAATCCTTCCACATGATCCTTCTCTTTATTTAACAGACTCTCAGGAATAAACATCGGCAAGTACACATTCTGTACGCCGGTTGCCTTGAATCTTGCATCCATCTGCTGCTGGATCAGCTCCCATATCGCATAGCCTGCGGGCTTAAATACCATACATCCCTTAATGCTTGTGTAGTCCAGAAGTTCTGCCTTCTTCACTACGTCTGTGTACCACTGCGCGAAATCATCTTCCATCGCTGTGATTGCTTCTACTAATTTCTTGTCTGCCATTTTTTTCTTCCTTTCTCTTCTTAGAATTCCGGTTACTCCGGGACATCCGTATAACTGCCTTTGCAAGGCTCCGAATTGTTATAGCCTGAAATAGAAAACGCCGGGTTTTCCATCCCACAAGGGACCGAAAACTCGGCGGTACCACCCTACTTAACGCATCTGCGCTCTGCTTCTCATACCGTTATCGCCGGTGCTACGCTGCGCTCCTCACACAGGACTCCGAGGCCGGTTCCGAATATTTCCCGTAAGGATCTTCCACCTGTAATCCTCTCTCTGT
>JALETS010000211.1 GCA_022781395.1 Lachnospiraceae bacterium
TAGATGAATTACCCAAGGAGAGACATGAAAAACCAATGCTTTCGCTGGCAAAAACGAAAAGCCGGGAAGAACTGCGGGAGTGGCTGAATGGAAAAGAGGCTCTTTTATCGTGGAAATTGGACGGTCTAACAATTGTGCTGACCTATTTTGCAGGAAAACTTGCAAAGGCTGTTACCCGGGGAAACGGTGAGGTAGGAGAGGTTATTACCAACAATGCAAAGGTGTTTCGTAATGTACCACTGTCGATTCCCTATCAGGGTGAATTGATCCTGCGTGGAGAGGCTGTGATCACATACAGTGATTTTGAAAAGATCAATAGTAAGATAGATGATGTGGATGCAAGATATAAAAATCCCCGTAACTTGTGCAGTGGTTCGGTAAGACAGCTGAATAATGAGATTACCGCTGCCAGAAATGTACATTTCTATGCGTTTAGTCTTGTGAAGGCAGAGGGAGTGGACTTTGAAAATTCCAGAGCGGAGCAATTTGCTTTTCTTAAGAAGCAGGGCTTTGATGTGGTAGAGCATCATAAGGTAAATCCGGATACGATTATGGATACAATCAGTTATTTTGAGAAGAAGATTGAGACCTACGACATTCCTTCGGATGGACTGGTATTAACCTATGAGGATATTGATTATGGGCAGTCGCTGGGAAGGACGGCCAAATTCCCCAGAGATTCAATTGCTTTTAAATGGGCAGATGAGTTAAGGGAGACTATACTGACCAAGGTGGAGTGGAGTGCCAGTCGTACCGGACTCATCAATCCTGTAGCAGTCTTTGAGCCTGTGGAACTGGAGGGGACGACAGTCAGCAGAGCATCCGTTCATAATATCAGTATTGTAAAGAGTCTGAAATTAGGAATCGGTGATCATGTGACGGTTTACAAGGCCAATATGATCATCCCGCAGATTGCGGAGAATCTGACCGGTAGTGATACCCTTGAAATTCCTCAGACATGTCCTGTCTGCGGACAGCCTACGGAAATCAGGCAGGTAAATGAGGTGCAGTCTCTATACTGTAGTAATCCTGACTGTGATGCAAAGAAGATTAAGTCTTTTACGCTGTTTGTAAGCAGGGATGCCATGAATGTGGACGGTTTGTCGGAATCCACACTGGAAAAGCTCTTAGCCAAGGGATTTCTGCATGAGTTTGCAGATCTTTTTAAACTGCAACGGTATGAGAAGGAAATTACACAGATGGAGGGATTTGGAGAGAAATCTTATCAGAATCTGATGGATAGTATTGAGCGGGCAAGAAATACGACTCTGCCGAGAGTGATTTACGGACTTGGAATTGAGAATATCGGAGTGGCTAATGCCAAAGTTTTATGCCGTCATTTTCAATATGATTTGAAAGCGCTGTGCAATGCAGGGGTGGAAGAACTGAGTGCAATAGACGGAGTCGGTGAAGTAATCGCTGCCGGTATTTATGCTTTTTTCAGGAGCGAGGAGCGTATGGAGCAGTTGAACCATCTGCTGCAGGAGATTACCATCGCAGAAGAAGTGACAGAGGAGGGTAGTCAGACCCTGGCCGGAATGAATTTCGTTATTACAGGCAGTCTGGAGCATTATGAGAACAGGAATGCCCTGCGGGATGAGATTGAGGCAAAGGGGGGTAAAGTGACCGGCAGCGTGACCGGTAAGACCACATGCCTGATCAATAATGATACAGCCTCTGCTTCCACCAAAAATAAGAAGGCAAAAGAGCTGGGAATCAGAATCCTGTCGGAAGAAGATTTTATAAAAGAGTATTTACAGGATTCTGAATAACAGTCAAAATTTTGATGTTAAATATTTCTTATGTCGTAAGGTGTGGTCTGGTATACGTAATAATTGAGCCAGTTGGAATAAAGAAGCTGACCTGTGGAACGCCAGTTTACGATAGGCTCCTTTGATGGGTCATCATCCGGGAAATAATTAACCGGAATCTTAGGGTTCATACCTTTATTTAAATCCCGGAAGTATTCCTGGGATAAAGTATCGGCATCATATTCAGGGTGGCAGGTAATAAAGAAATGTCTGCTGTCAGTGGTTTTAGCGATGGTAACACCGGCCTCTTCGGATACCGCCATAAGCTCTAATTCCGGTACCGAGGCGATTTTGTCTTCCGCAATGCCCATCGCGCGGGATTGGGGAGCATAGAAGATATCGTCAAAGCCTCTAAAGAGCGGAGAATTTTTCTTAATGATCCTGTGAGCATATACACCGGATAGCTTTTCTTCCATATCGTATCGCTCTAAGCCATAGAAATAATATAAGGCAGCAAAAGCGCCCCAGCATAAATGCAGGGTACAATGTACATGGGTTTTTCCCCATTCCATGATCTCACAGATTTCTTTCCAATAGGTCACATCTTCAAAACGGATATAGTCAAGAGGTGCGCCGGTAATGATCATGCCATCGAATTTGCGGTCCTTTACCCGATCAAAAGTAGTATAGAAAGACTCCAAATGGTTGGAATCAATATGCTGTGGTGTGTAGCTTGCAGTCTGAAGAAACTCCACGTTAACCTGTAATGGTGTATTGGAGAGCTTACGCAAAAGCTGGGTCTCTGTTACGATCTTGGTCGGCATCAGATTCAGAATCAGCACGTTAAGAGGACGGATGTCCTGATGCATGGCACGAAACTCTGTCATAACAAATATATTTTCGTTTTCCAGTATGGTTGTTGCCGGTAATGAATCTGCGACTTTGATAGGCATATGTACTCCTCGTCTTTCCGTAAAGTTAGCGGGCTTTCCGGATGTATGTTCCATCGGGAAAAGACCCATGACAGAGTTGAATATACCATAAAAACAGTGTAAATGCAACTGAAAGAAAAACGCAGGAAAATACGGAATTGCACAATCGGTCAAAGTAGGATATAATAGGCTCAGTTCATAAATTCACTGAGCCGGGAAACGGCATCATAGTAATGGAGAAGACATGGAAACAGCATATCAGAAGGTTAAAGTACATAATGAACTGGAGTGGTGCCAGGTAACAGACATGGCAGTTAAGGAGAAAATAGAGAAACTATTATTAAAATACAGAGTTTCCTATTTTGTTAAGTGGGAAAGACCCAGATTTTTTTTCAGTGATAAGTCTGACACCTGCATTTTTTGTGTAAATCAATTGCAGAAAGAGACCGCAGATGAGGCGATTCAGGAATTGGGTGAGGATATAAAAGGAAAGATTAAGTTTGTCAACCGTAGGGTGGACAAGACTTTTTATTAGAATTTTGGGATAGAGAGAAGGGTATGACTGAGAATGAGTAATTGTGATACCTGTAGCAGTTATCAATATGATGAAGATTATGAATGTTACGTGTGTATGGTGGATCTGGACGAGGATGATATGAGTCGGTTCTTAAGCGGCGGAAATTTTGATTGTCCCTTTTACCAGTTAGATAATGAATATTTGATCGTAAGAAAGCAGATGTAGATTTCTACATCTGCTTTTCCTTTTTCAGATTCTTCTGTGCTGTAGACAGCATCAGTTTAATTCTGTTCAGCTGGTTTACTTCGCTGGCTCCGGGATCGTAGTCAATGGCTACAATATTGGAGAGCGGGAAACGTTTACGCAGTTCCTTGATAACACCCTTGCCGACCACATGGTTTGGCAGACAGCCGAAAGGCTGTGTGCAGACGATATTGTTGACGCCGCTGTGAATCAGTTCCACCATTTCTCCGGTTAAGAACCAGCCTTCACCGGTCTGGTTGCCTATGCTGACGATAGGCTTTGCATAATCTACTATCTGATAGATGCTGACCGGAGGAGTAAAGTGTTTACTTTTTTTGAATTCTTCTGCTGCAGCACTGCGCAGTTTCTCAAGCGCCCAGATCCCCATTCTGGATATGAGAGCAGTTTTCCCGGAAGTACCTAGGTAATCTGCTTTATATATCTGGTTGTAGAAGCAGTAGAGCATAAAGTCTAACAGATCCGGTACAACGGCCTCTGCGCCTTCTGATTCTAACAGTTTTACCAGATGATTGTTGGCAGCCGGAGCAAATTTGACTAAGATTTCACCTACAATGCCGACTCTTGGTTTACGCATATCTTCATGAATCTCTATGGCATCAAAATCCCGTATAATCTGCTTGCACATCTTGCGGAAAGTAAAGTAGTTCATATGCTTTCTTGAGACAAATTCACAGCATTTTTTCGCCCATTTGGCATGAAGTGCATCTACATCACCGGCATTTACCTCATAAGGACGCATGCGGTAAACACAGCGCATAAAGATATCGCCGAAAAGGGCACTGTAGGCTGCACGCATCAGAAGCTCTGCATTCAGGTGAAAGCCTGGATTGCTTTCAATACCGGCCAGGTTCAGGGAAATGACGGGAATTTGAGCCATGTCGGCCTTCTCCAGTGCACGTCTGATAAATCCCACGTAGTTGGTGGCACGGCAGCCACCACCGGTCTGGGTCATAATTATAGCCACTTTATTCAGATCATATTTGCCGGACAGAAGAGCATCCATAATCTGTCCTACCACCATCAGAGAAGGATAGCAGGCATCATTATTGACATATTTAAGTCCTACATCCACAGCATGTCTGTTATCATTGTCGAGTACTTCAAAGTTATAGCCACAGGCACGGAAACCTGCCTGTATGATCTCGAAATGAATGGGAGACATCTGAGGACAGAGAATCGTATAATCCTTACGCATTTCTTCCGTAAACTGCACTTTTGTAATGGCACTGGAACGGATGGTTCTTTCCTTATGTTTCTGTTCTCTGACTTTAATGGCAGAGAGCAGGGAACGTATACGGATTCTGGCAGCACCTAAGTTGTTTACTTCATCGATCTTTAAACAAGTATATATTTTATCGGAACCGGACAAAATATCATTGACCTGATCGGTAGTAACGGCATCTAAGCCGCAGCCGAAAGAATTTAACTGGATCAGATCCAGATCATCACGGGTTTTGACATAGCTTGCAGCGGCGTATAATCTGGAATGATACATCCACTGGTCAGACACGATCAGAGGACGTTCCGGTTTTGCCAGATGGGAAATGGAATCTTCTGTCAATACCGCAATATCATAGGAATTAATCAGTTCCGGAATGCCGTGATTGATCTCTGGATCAATATGATAGGGACGTCCTGCAAGAACAATACCGCGTTTATGGTTTTCTTCCATATATCGCAGAACTTCCTCCCCTTTATCCCGCATATCCTGACGGGCTTTGGCCAGTTCTTCCCAGGCAGCTTCTGCTGCATCCATGACCTCTGTTACGGGTAACTCGGAGAATTCACGGGTCAGGGCGGAGGTGACGGTCTGCAGATCCTTAAATGACATAAACGGATTGCGGAAAACGACTTCGCCTCTTCCGATTTCTTCCACATTATTCTTAATGTTCTCTGAATAAGAGGTAACAATCGGACAGTTGTAGTGATTGTTGGCCTCATGGAACTCGTCACGCTCATAGAATAAGGCAGGGTAGAAGATAAAATCTACTTTCTGATTAATCAGCCATGCCACATGACCGTGAGCCAGCTTGGCCGGGTAACATTCCGACTCGCTGGGGATGGACTCAATACCCAGTTCATAGATCTTACGGTTGGAGCTGGGAGAGAGTATGACACGGTATCCCAGTTTCGTAAAGAAAGTGAACCAGAACGGGTAATTCTCATACATGTTTAAGACTCTCGGAATACCTACGGTACCGCGTTTCGCCTCATCTAAAGGCAGGGATTCGTAGGAGAAGAGCCGTTTTAATTTATAGTCATACAGGTTCGGAACGCCGTTTTCGTTTTTGGTCTTCCCAAGACCACGTTCACAACGGTTGCCGGAAATATACTGGCGTCCACCCGTAAACTTGTTGATGGTAAGACGGCAGTTATTGGTACAGCCTTTGCATTTTGCCATGCTGGTTTCAAACTGTAGATTCGTTATCTGCTCCAGATTCAGCATGGAAGTCTGATATCCCGGTTCATAATGTTCCCTGGCAATCAGGGCAGCGCCGAAAGCACCCATGATACCGGCAATATCCGGTCGGATGGCCTTACAGTTGGCGATCTTCTCAAAGCTTCGAAGGACAGCGTCATTGTAGAACGTTCCGCCCTGTACTACGATATTTTTACCAAGCTCTGAGGCATCGGATACTTTGATTACCTTAAAGAGTGCATTCTTGATGACCGAGTAAGCCAGTCCGGCAGAAATATCGGAGACAGAAGCTCCCTCCTTCTGCGCCTGTTTTACCTTGGAATTCATAAATACGGTACAGCGGGTACCTAAGTCTATGGGATGCTCTGCAAAAAGGGCTGCCTTGGCAAATTCCTCTACACTGTAATTCAAGGATTTGGCAAAGGTTTCGATAAAGGAACCACAGCCGGAAGAGCAGGCCTCATTTAACTGTACGCTGTCTACTGTCTGGTTTTTGATTTTAATACACTTCATATCCTGACCGCCGATATCCAGGATACAGTCTACCTCAGGATCAAAGAAAGCTGCGGCATAGTAGTGGGATACGGTTTCCACTTCGCCGTCATCCAACAGGAAAGCAGCTTTCATCAAGGCTTCTCCATAACCGGTGGAGCAGGAACGGACAATCTGCACACCTTCAGGAAGCAGACTGTAGATTTCCTTAATGGAGCGGATTGCTGTTTTCAGCGGACTGCCATCGTTGCTGCTGTAGAACGAATAAAGCAGGGAACCGTCTTCGCCAACCAATGCAACCTTGGTCGTGGTAGAGCCGGCATCAATACCTAAAAAGCAGTTGCCCTTGTAAGAAGCCAGATCCGATGTAGTCACATGGTGAGTAGAGTGCCTCTTACAGAAAACATCATATTCTTCCTTTGAGGCAAAAAGGGGCTCCATACGCTCCACCTCAAATTCCATTTTGATGTCGGAATTTAATTTTCCGACCATCTCTTCCATGGTATAGAAAGTATCTTCTTTTGCGTTCAGCGCAGAACCGATGGCCGCAAATAAGTGCGAGTTGTCTGTATCAATAATATGTTCTTCATCCAGCTTCAGAGTACGGATAAAGGACTGCTTTAATTCTGATAAAAAGTGTAGAGGACCACCCAGAAATGCCACATGACCTCTGATTGGCTTGCCACAGGCAAGTCCACTGATGGTCTGGTTGACCACAGCCTGGAAAATGGAAGCGGCAAGATCTTCTTTGGTAGCGCCCTCATTGATCAGAGGCTGGATATCAGATTTGGCAAATACACCACATCTGGCTGCAATGGTATAAAGAGAGTGATAATTTCTTGCATATGTATTCAGACCGGTCGCATCTGTCTGTAACAGGGATGCCATCTGATCGATGAAAGAGCCTGTACCACCGGCACAGATGCCGTTCATACGCTGTTCCACGTTACCGCCCTCAAAGTAAATGATCTTGGCATCTTCCCCACCCAGCTCTATGGCCACATCTGTGGAAGGAGCAAGTTCCTGTAGGGCAGTGGATACGGCGATTACCTCCTGACAGAAAGGCACCTGCAGATGGTTGGCCAAAGTAAGTCCTCCCGACCCGGTGATCATTGGATGAACGGTCAGGTTACCCAACTGTGTATAAGCTTCCTGTAACAGCTTGGAAAGGGTTTCTTTTATGTTAGCAAAATGTCTTTGATAATCGGAAAAGAGTATCTGATGACTGTCGTTAAGAATAGCAATCTTGACAGTAGTGGAACCGATATCAATACCAAGGGTATATTGCATTTCACTCATTTCTTAATGATCTCTCCTTTAATTCGGGTAGTAAAAATTGACATGTTTGTACCTATTTAATAGTATTAGGACACACCTTGTCATTATACGACACAGAAATCTAAAAAGCAATCTTCTAAATTATGAAGATATTGGAAAACAATTATTAAATTTTTATGACTTATGGGATTTTGGAGTGCGTGCCGTTTACTTTTAAAAAGAGTAATGATAAAATGTATTCAGTTTTGCAGGTAAAAATACATGGTGGAAAGTGGGCAGTCATATGAGTTCTTTTGAACGTAGGTTCGGAAAATTTGCGATTAAAAATTTATCCTTTATATTAGTGCTCTGTTATGCGGTGGGATATTTCTTTGAATTGATAGACCGCAGCAATACATTGATCTATTATCTGACCTTGAATCCTTATGCGATTCTGCATGGACAGATCTGGAGACTTGTTACATGGATTCTGATTCCGCCAAGCAGCGGAGGGATTTTTTTTACGCTGATCATGTTATATTTTTATTGCTCTATCGGAACAACACTGGAGCGGACCTGGGGTACCTACCGATATAATGTATATATATTCGGAGGTATGTTATTTACAATTGCGGGAAGTTTCCTGTTGATGGGGTATTGCTATCTGTTTCAGGCAGAGCAGATAGCCCTTTATACACCGGAGATGTTTTTCTCTGCTGTTTCTACTGTCTTTAGCACCTATTATATTAATATGTCTATTTTCCTGGGATTTGCGGCTACGTTCCCGGATGCGCAGGTGCTGCTGATGTTTATCATTCCAATCAAGGTCAAGTGGCTGGGTATTATCTATGGTGTTATGCTCGTATATGAGTTCCTTATATACAATGTATATAATAAATTTGCAATTTTGGCATCACTGCTTAATTTCATTGTATTTTTCCTGACGTCTAGAAATATGATGCACTTAAATCCAAAGCAGATACACAGACGGCAGGAATTCAAGCGGGATATTCGTAAAAATACGGGTATTACCAAGCATAAATGCGCTATTTGCGGAAGAACCGAAGTGGACAGTCCGAATATGCAGTTCAGGTTCTGTTCCAAATGTGATGGCAACTATGAATATTGTGAAGAACATTTATATACCCACACTCATATTAAGAGAAGTTAAGAAAGGCATGAAAACAGATGGATAGAGAGATTCGTTTTGCAAAAGCCTTAGAGGCGGTGAAAGCAAAGGCGAAAGAACAGAATCATTGTATATCGAAGGAACAGATTGAAGAAGCTTTTGCGGAGCTTACACTTTCAAAAGAGCAGATGGATATGGTATATCAGTACCTCAGACAGCATAAGATCGGTATTGATGAGCAGGTGGACCCGGACGAATATCTGGAGGATGAGGAGAGGGACTATCTGGAGACCT
>JALETS010000221.1 GCA_022781395.1 Lachnospiraceae bacterium
TCTCCATATCCTGCAATAGCTCAAACCGGTATTTCTGTGCCGCATCCGGATATTTCGCATGATCAACCTCCTCCATGAACATTGCAAGAGGTCTTACATAGATTTCAAACTTATCATACATGGCCTGATAAACTACCATCATCTCGCCTGTCTCACTATGCTTTGCCAGACAACGAATCTGATATAAATTTCCTTTAAAATGTCTGTACATTTCCTGTGGCTTGGGATTATGTCTCATAGATTATTACTCCTATCTGACAGATGTCTTATTAATTTCTTCACTAATCAGCTAACTATCTTATAGTATAATCCCAAATCATGAAAATGTCATTCGTTTCTCATCCTGAAACACTTGAAATAATTTATAAGAACATTTGTTCTGTTTTAATAAATATAAAACATATGTTCTTATCTGTCAATGCCTACAGCTCATACACAAAACTGCACGTTCCATGACTAAATTCCATAGTACATAACGCCTCAAGCAATTCCTCTCTTTCTTCCACACCCAGCTTCTGAAGCTTTCTGTGGTGCAAAAGCACGGTATATTCACGGCTTCCGTCCTCCAGTGTTACTCTCGTCATGGTCACGCCGCAGTTGTGATAGCCCTGCTCCTCCAAAAGACCCTTCGCCTGCTCCAGATATTCGTCCTCCAGTACAGCAAAATAATGATTCTCTTTGGCACGTTCATGGTTCTCCTTACTGAACACAGTCCCCTTCACACAAAACGCGATTACCAGAATCAATAAAACCGTAATCACTCCGAATCCTCTTCTCATCCTGTCCACCTGACCTTTCTGCTCTCTCAAGTGCTATACCCATATGCATCATTCTCTCCGGGCATCTCTTGATAATCATTCTTTCTGTAAACAGGATACAAAAAATGGAGTCCGATATTTCGGACTCCAACAAAAATGTTTCAAAATTTTAGGTGATATTCTCACAATTAGTTTACATAATATTGTTTGATATTTACTCTATTATCTGATACCGTTCAAAAATCTTGTCCTGACCACAGACATGCCGGGTACCATCCTTATCCGTGATAATATAGTCTCCCTCCCCGATAAAGGTACGGCCTCTGCGGTGTCTGATGTAAGGACATACAATCGTACCATTGTCTTTCTCCACTTTAACAAGGGTATCCGTCACAATCCATCCTCTTGTCACAACATCCGACCACAATTCGAAACCGTCTTCCATTCCTTTGCCGGCTTCATACTTCTCAACATCAGCCTCCATGGCTACTCGAATACACTTCATATATTTCCCCCATCTTCCTCTCGCCCACAGGCGGCTATGGCACTGTCTGTTTCTGTTCTCCTCCGATATCTTCTCTCTTTTTCTCATTTACCTTTATTCTGCGATTGCCTTTTTAATAGCGGCCATCAGTTCATCATAGGTCTCATACGCAGGCAGCTCCGGATTGTCCTTCTTAATCTGTTCCGTGCTCTTAAACAGAAATCCTGCCTTGCTCGCCTTGATCATGCCCAGATCATTATGGCTGTCACCGCTGGCTATCGTATCATATCCGATAGATTGCAATGCCTTCACAGTAGTCAGCTTGGAATTCTCGATACGCATCTTAAAGCCTGTGATCTCGCCATCCGGCGCTACCTCCAGCGAATTACAGAAGATAGTGGGCCAGCCCAGCTTCTTCATAAGAGGTCCGGCAAACTGTGTAAAGGTATCACTGATGATAATAACCTGTGTCATGGTTCTCAATTCATCCAGGAACTCTTTGGCACCGGGAATCGGATCAATCTTAGCGATAGTATCCTGAATTTCCTTCAGTCCCAGTCCATGCTCCTTTAAGATACCGATTCTCCACTTCATCAATTTATCATAATCCGGTTCATCTCTGGTGGTTCTTTTCAATTCCGGAATACCGCTCGCTTCAGCAAAAGCAATCCATATTTCCGGCACCAATACCCCTTCCAAATCCAGACATACAATATTCATAATCTTCTCCTCCGTTCTGCCCTGCCCATGCAGCCTTAAGCCCCGGCACGGCACTGATTCTTTTACAATCAGTATAGCCCATCCTTCCTCTCCTGTGCAACTATTAAATGGCAATTGCAAAAAGAGAAAGGATGCTGCGCTTTAAAACGCAACATCCACTTTAACGGATTTCTTACCGGTCAGAGCTTCTGTCCTGGCATCCGGCTGCCCTAATCCTACATATAATTCGTATTTTCTGCTGTCGAAAACATGCTCACCATTATCATTGACCGAATAGAAAGCACTACCATCCACTTTCAGGACAATCTGTCTTACTTCTCCCGCTTTCAGACTGATTCTGTTAAAAGCACACAGGCTGTAATTAGGTACTGCATATACGGATTCCATATCCTTGACATATACCTGGACTACTTCATCGGTATCCACCGTCCCCCGATTGATGACTTCTGCCTGCAATACTATATTGCGGAAGGAGGTCTCCTTCACAGCAGCATCCTGAAGCCCGGCATTTCCATCATCTGCCTTATCGCCTTTGGAAATCACTTGGGCACTCTGAATCTCCACATCTGAGTAAGTCAGCCCGTATCCAAAAGGATATAATGCCTCACCCGTCATATATCGGTAGGTCCTGCCCTTCATGGAATAATCCTCGAAATCCGGCAATCCCTCCAGGTTTCGGTAAAAGGTTACCGGCAGTTTACCCGACGGAGAGCAGTCTCCGAACAGAATATCCGCCACTGCCTTGCCGCCTCTGGCGCCCGGATACCATAACTGCAGCACCCCATCAGCCTGTTCATCTGCTATCGACAGGTCAATGGCGCTGCCTGCCATCAGACATACCACAGTAGGCTTTCCTACCGCAAGAACCGCATCCATCAGATCTCTCTGGGACTCAGGCAGTAACAGATCTGCCTTGTCTCCCGATGCATAGCTGTTACCGGTATCTCCCTCTTCTCCTTCCAAAGTTTCATCCAGTCCAACACAGAGCACTACCACATCACTGTGCTTTGCCACCGTAACCGCTTCTGCTATACGGTCATTTTTCCAGGCAAGCGGTTCTACCCGGTCTTTGAAAAGATGGGAACCCTCCGAGAATAAAACTCTACCATCATGTCCGACTTTATCCTGTATTCCTTCCAGAATCGTTATGTATCTAGATGCTGTTCCGTGATAATTGCCCACAAGAGCTGCCCTGCTATTGGCATTCGGTCCTATGACACCAATGGTTTTTCCCTCTTTAGCATTAAGCGGCAATACACCGTTATTCTTTAATAACACAACGGATTCTCTTGTCATCTGCTCCGCTATTGCCAGATGTTCTTCACACTCTACCTTTTCATAGGAAATCTCGTCATACGGACTACCGTCAAAAAGTCCCAACAGATATCTGGTTGTAAATGCCCTTACCGCAGCTTCCGTAATCTCCTCTTCTGTCACAATACCTTCCTGCAATGCTTTCAGCAAATGCAGATAGGTCACGCCGCAGTTGATATCACAGCCGGCTTGTAATGCCATGGCCGCTGATTCCTCAGGGGTATGGGTTACCATATGATGTTCATGGAAATCCTTGATTGCCCAGCAATCCGACACAAAGTGCCCCTGAAATCCCCATTCTTTCCGCAGGGTATCCTGTATCAATGTCTTACTGCCGCAGCAGGGTTCTCCATTGGTTCTGTTATAAGCTCCCATAACAGCTTCCACATCCGCTTCCTGCACACATGCCTTGAACGCAGGAAGGTAAGTCTCTGCCATATCCTTCTTTGTCGCTTTGGCATTGAACTCATGACGTACTGCCTCCGGTCCGGAATGCACCGCAAAATGCTTGGCGCAGGCTGCCACTTTAAGCTCTGCCTCAGCTCCCTGCAGTCCCTCCACATAGGCAACACCCATACGTGAGGTCAGATATGGATCTTCTCCAAAGGTCTCATGCCCTCTTCCCCATCTGGGATCTCGGAAAATATTCACATTGGGTGACCAGAAGGTAAGTCCTTTATAAATATCCCTGTCATTTTCCTTAGAAAGCGCATTATATTTTGCTCTTCCCTCTATGGCAGACACATCTCCGGCCGCTTCTACCAATTCCGTATCAAAGGTTGCCGCCATGCCGATTGCCTGCGGAAAACTGGTTGCAACACCGGCTCTTGCCACACCGTGCAGTGCCTCATTCCACCAGTTATAAGCCGGAATCCCCAATCTTTCGATGGCCGGTGCATCATATCGAAGCTGAGACGCCCGCTCCTCAATTGTCATCCGGCTGACTAATTCTATTGCACGTTCTCTTGCCTTTGCTCTGGCTTCTTCACGTTTTACCATTATCGAACCCATCCATTCTATTTATAATATTTACATTCCTATTTTCCATCCGGCTTATGTCCGGTCAGCCTTATCCTTTTACAGCACCGGCTGTCAAACCGTCTACAATCTGATTACTGAAACAACAATATACAATAACTGTCGGTATGATTGCAATAATGATTGCTGCAAACATCTGCACATAATTTGTATTGTAAGGTCCTACGAATTTAGACAGAGAAACCGGCAAGGTTTTCTTCGTGTCATCCGAGATAAATACCATGGCAAGAAGCAGTTCATTCCAGTTTGCCACAAAAGACATCAATCCTGTCACAAACAGTCCTGTCTTGGAAAGCGGTAATGCAATCGTAGTAAAGCACTTATAGATGGTGCAGCCGTCAATGCAGGCAGCCTCAAAGAGTTCTCTTGGCATATTCTCAAAAAATCCCGTCATAATGAAAATGGTGATCGGAAGAGAAAACGTCGTATAAGGAATGATTAATCCAAGCAGACTATTGTATAATCCCATTGCAGAGAAGGTCTTAAACAACGGAATCAGCACACAGTGTACCGGAACCATCATACCTATCATAAAATATGTCATCATCAGCTTTGCAAATTTCCACCGCATTCTGGCAATGGCAAAGGCTGCCATAGATCCGATTATCATGCTAAGGATCAGGGTCACTACGCAGACAATGGCTGAGTTCAGGGTTGCTTTTCCCAAAAGACCTGCTGTCCATGCAAAGGTATAATTTTCCCACTGTATCCGTTGCGGCAATGCAAAAGGTGATGAAAAAATCTCCGCATTATCTTTTACAGAAACAAATAACATCCATACTAGGGGTGCAAGATAAATAAAGGCAAGTAAAATCAGAAATATGTAAATCGCTATTTTAGCTATACTGGCTTTTTTCATGTTATCTTCATCTTCCTTTCTATTCTTACATCTCATAAGAATCTACTTTAATGTATTTGTTAATAATAAATGTTATGATCAGACATAATATCAACAGTACTACACCAATTGCGCTGGCATATCCATATTTAAAATATTTAAATCCCTGCGTATACAAATGTGTTGCCAGCACTTCTGTCTGGTGATTCGGTCCTGCCTCCGTCATATTAAAGACCAGATCGAAGAATTTCAGGGAACCGATACAGTTTAAAGACATTGCCGTAGCAACCATCGGGCGGATCAGCGGCAGCGTTACGTGAAGAAATGCTTTCGGCTTGGTCGCTCCATCTATGTAGGCGGCTTCATACAGACTCTTATCAATTCCGGATATCTGCGCCATATAAAGCATCATGGACTGTCCCACATACTGCCATAATGCCACAAATGCAATAACCTTCATGGGCAGATTAATGAAGCCTCTCACATCCATCAGCCACAACGGACCTTCAATCCCCCAGGTGGCAAGAATCTGATTGATACCAAGCTTCGGGCTGAAGATGAACATCCACAGAAGTCCCAACGCAGCCGATGACAGTACACACGGCAGATAGTACACGTTTTTAAAGAAGTTCCTGCCTTTCTCAATGTTGGTAAGAAACGCTGCCAGAAGCAAGCCGACTATCAACTGTGATACACAGGAAAATATCATAAAGAACATTGAATTTTTCAATGCAATTCTCATCGTTTTATCATTAAAAAGCAGTTGCTTGTAATTTTCCAATCCAATGAACTCCGGTTTCGTCAGCGCATCATAGCTACAAAGTGAATAATAGATTGACTGACAGATCGGAATAAATAAAACAAAAGTAAACAACAGAAAGGCCGGTGCCACAAAAATAATAATTGCTTTCTTGTTCCTCAGTAATTTCTCCATATTAACCCTCCCGGTTTTAGAAAATGCGGGATTGGATTGCTCCAATCCCGCGCTCACAACTTTATAACCCCACTAACTCATTATTGCCATACATTATTGACATAGAAATCTTCAATCGTCTGCAGTCCCTCTTCTACCGGTGTGCCCAGATAGATGGAAACCATTGCATCATCAAAGGTTGAACCTGCCTCTGTAGAAGCCAGGGATTCATTGTAGAATCCGAATGTAGATTTTGCATTGCTGAATACATCCATAACATATGCAAGCTGTGCCGGTGCAGCAGATGTATCATATTCAACTGTTGTTACAGGAATTTTACCGCCAACTTCTGCAGTATACTTCTGTGCTGTATCATCTGTGAAATATTTCATGAATGCGATTACTGCTTCCGGATGCTCTGTGGTAGAGCTCATAGCAAGACTGTCGGATTTGGCTATAACTCTTCCGTCTGTGCCGGGGAATGCAAACACACCACATTTTGATTCAAAATCAGGATTGGAACCGTTGATCTGTGCAATTGCCCAG
Source organism: Lachnospiraceae bacterium (assembly GCA_022781395.1). GTDB lineage: Bacteria > Bacillota > Clostridia > Lachnospirales > Lachnospiraceae > UBA3282. Next base: position 6,612 of record JALETS010000221.1, read on the forward strand.
GAACCCTGAATCAGCATTGCCGCTTCTTCATTATAGAAGTTAGCTGTAGCCACATCATTGGTATCACCTGCTGCTGTAGGCTGGAAATACTTTGAAATCTCAAGCATCTTATTGGTTGCGGAAACCACGTTGGGGTCTGTCCAGTGTGCCGTACCTGCATCGATGGCATCCAGGTCAACGCCCTCTGCATCGCACAGATAACCTGCTAACATGGATAAGCACCATGCTGTACCTGCAGAAATCGTAAGCGGTGTATAGCCTGCATCCTGCAACTTCTGGCATGCATCCATCATTCCGTCCCAGTCAGTCGGCATTGTGTCAATACCTGCATTTGCGAACATCTCTGTATTATAGAACACACAAGCTGCAGCAATGTTAAGCGGTACTGCGTAAATCTTGCCGTCATAAGTCTGCTGTGAGAAGGCACCCTCTCCACCGTTAAAGGTATCCATCCATCCATCCTGCTTCAGATAGTCTGTCAAATCTGCGGCAACACCCGGCTCTACATATGCATCCAGATTAGGACCTGGGCTTACGATGAATACATCCGGTGTCTGTCCGGAAGCAACCAACGCATTTAACTTGGTATAGTACTCTTCCAGGTTCGTTGTAACAGGTGTTACATGATAAACGCCTTCATAATCTGCATTGAATCTGTCAACAACATCTTTATAGCCCAGAGAAATAAGATCCTCTGTTGCGTTCAGGTCATCCCAGAACATCCATGTAATCTCCTGAACTTCTCCGCTTGCACTGTCAGCTGCAGCTGTGTCAGAAGCTGCCTCTGTGGTATCTGCGCTCTCTGTTGCTGCAGATGAATCACTGCCGGAAGCAGATTCCGTGGAACCGCTGCCACATCCTACTAACAGAGAAGCAACCATTGCTGTGCTCAGCAAAACTGATAATACTTTTCTTTTCATAGTCAAATAACCTCCCTTTAAAATTTGTACCTACAATAGCTGCTCGCTACTGTATTCCTCGTTACAATTGCAGTATAGCAAAATATAGTTTTACAATCTTTATAATAGTTGCTTATCAAATATCAATTATTGCTCTGTTATAAATTTTTGTTGTATGCTCTTTGTTGGTTTTTTATCATTTTATAGAATTGTTTTTGTATATTTTGTCTTTTTATTTTTGTTTTTCTCTATATTTATTGCAATATCGCCTTCCTTTTGAATTGATTTTTTGACTTTTTATGATATTATGAAGTTATCAGATTCGCAATTTTTGCAATTTCAAATCATTTAATTTATTTAGAACAGCAATTTTTATGATTCAAGAGCATTTTTTATAATATGGAAAGGATTAACCGCATATGATTGAAACACTGGATGGCATTAAGGAAATCGTCAATTTTAAACAAATCAAGGGATTTATGCTTTATGACAACACGGACTTTGAAGCATATCCTGCGCATTGGCATACCCCCATTGAAATATTGATGCCTCTTAAGAATACCTACGAAATCACCTGTAAGAACGAGACCTTTGTTCTGCAGGAGGGAGACCTTCTGTTTATCAATTCCGGTGTCATTCATAGTCTCACCGCTACGGAAGGAGAGCGTCTGATCTTTCAAGCCGACTTTTCCCTGCTTCACAATATAGCTGATATCGAATCCGCACTTTCCAATATTCCTCCTGCACTTCTTGTAACTGAAGAGAATGCACCCGATATTCACGGAAAGCTCCGGAAACTGATGATGGATATCTATATGGAATATTTCAGTGATTCCATTCTGGCAAGCGCAGCTATCTACTCTAAGCTGATTGAAATGCTGGTGCTGATCGGCAGGAAATATACCGGTGAAGGCATCAAGTCCAATGTAACCTGCAGCAAACAGAAAGAATATACTGCCAAGTTCATCTATGTATGCCAATACATACAGGATCACTGTACCGAAGAGCTGTCTCTGGACGATGCTGCAAATCTTGCCGGCTTCAGCAAATATCACTTTACCAGATTATTTAAGAATTTTACCGGGAGTTCTTTCTATAAATATGTGAACAAAAAGAGAATAGAATATGCAGAGAAGCTTCTGGTTGACCCGGAAATATCCATTACCGAAGTTGCACTCCAGTCCGGGTT
>JALETS010000241.1 GCA_022781395.1 Lachnospiraceae bacterium
TACCCAACATGTATGGTTGGGCTGTTTGCAAGAATAACGCCTGTTTCCTTTTCCAATTCCGCCAATTCATCATATAACCGGTCATATTCAAAATTACTCATAATTTCCATATCTTGTGCATAATATGCTTTCGAAGCACTATTCAGAGTATCTGCCAGTTCTTTCATCCGAAGCATTTTCTTATCATCCATAACAAATTTACCTACCGTTTCTCTTCTTTTATCTCTGTTACAGCATTCCCGCAGATGCATGGGCATCCACAATATCTTGTACCCGCTATTATAGCATTCTTATACCGCATTCGGAATATAGGTCTTGCTTTTCCTCTTCCGACAATTCCCGATACTCCCCCGGTCTCAGATTTGCAAGATTCACGTCAATAACACGTGTTCTTTTTAAAGAGACCACTTCATATCCCTCGGTTTTGCACATCCGACGTATCTGCCGGTTTATTCCCTGCGTCAAAATCATCCTGATTGTTTTAGGGCCAATCTGTTCTATTGTACAGGGCCGCGTCATGACATCCAGTTCCTTCAGGTAAACACCCTGCCGCATATGTGTAAGCGCCTCCGGTGTCCACTCCTTCGAAACCTTCACGATATATTCCTTCTCATGACCGTTAGCACCACGCATCATGGCATCAATCAGATTACCGTCATTGGTCATTAGCAGCAGTCCCTCTGAATCTCTGTCCAGGCGTCCTGCATATGTTACACGGATAGGATATTTGACATCATCCATAACAATCTTCTCTGCGTGGGAATCCCTTTCCGTGCATGTCACACCGACCGGTTTATAATATGCCAAAACAACCTTCCTATTTGGACTATTCACTCTTTTTCCGCGAACCGAAACCTCATCTGCTTCTGTTACCTTACATCCCATAGATGCCACAACACCGTTCACAGATACAGCCCCCTGCTCAATCAGCTTATCTGCATCCCTTCGGGAACAGATGCCACAGGAAGCCAGATATTTATTTAACCGTATTTCTGTCATTGTCCGTCCTCACAGTCCCATTTTCTCCGGTTTCCATGCGTTCCACGCCATGCTCCAGAAGAAATTTTCTCCATACATCATAGTTCTGTGCATAAAGATGCACACCATCAAATGTTAAATCTGCATTTAAGAATCCGTTATCATCTGTGAATAAAGGATTGCAGTCCAGGTAAAAAATATCCTTACCATTTGCCAGTAAAGCAGATGCGGCATTCTTATCATTGATATTGATATTATTAAACTCTGTCTCCGGATTATTCTTAATCTCGCTCACATGCAGATTCGCCATAATATAGATAATCGCATCCGGCTGCCATTCCCGTATCTGCTCTACCACTTCCCGGTACTGTTTCAGATACATTTCCGTATTGCCATAGCCCAGTTCATTCATACCCAGCATAATGTATATCTTGCCATACTGTTTCTCCTGCAGCACTTGCTTCAGATCTACCTTATGTCCGGTTTTCTGATAGGTCACCCCATCTTCCCCCAGCAGCTTAAAAATCGTCATACCGCTGTCACAGTAGAAATCAGCTCCATCAATTCCTGCATAGTCCGCTATCCCCAGGGTTCTTGAATCTCCCAGAAACGCTGCGTCATTAAAATAACTAGTGTTTTCTATTTTGTAATCATATTCTGTGGTCATAGCAACCTTGCCCGCATCGGAATAATATATCGAATCAATGTGCTGTGGCTCATAATATTCAAATCTGGTAATTCCTCTCTTCTGAGTCTCTTCCCTTTTCTCTGTTTGTACAAGCGCACCTTCCTGCTTCTGCCCGACACCATCCTCCACATTGCATCCTTCGTCCGGATTCTTCCCTACATCCCCCGCCTTATCACCTCCCGGGATACCGGCATCCGTCATTTCCGCTTCTGAAGCTTCTATCTCATTAGTGGTTGCATTTGTTAAAATTGCCTTGGCAGCCACAGACTGCCCCCTATTCATAAGATTGATGCCAATCTCATCAGAGCACAGCATTGCCACAACGGTACTTGCCACCAGCAACAGAAAATAGGGGCAATTATACAATGTATCCTTCCAGGATTTTTGCTCAGATGCTTCTCTCGTTGTTTTCTTTTTTTGATTGTTTGTTTTCTTCTCAGTTTTCTTCATTGATCGTGTCTCTGTCACTTTATCCTTTTATTGTATTCCCCAAATTACAGTCTATCCCTAAAATCTGAAGTATAAGAACGGATTATTATTTCCTACTATGATTTCACGAACGGAAACCCAGAAGATAACCAACAGGAAGAGCACTGCAAACCATCTGTCCTTCCATTTATGGTACCACCGCCCCGGATAGGGAGTCGCAAACAAAACGCAGGCTGCCAGTAACAGACCATATTCCCGCAAGTATCTTATAAAATGCTCTACTCCTACCAGGATCTCCGTACCATGGATTCCTATCATATTAGCAAGATAAACTCCCAACTGGCGGATATCAGTAATTGCAAAAATCACCCAGGTGACCGGAATCAATACAAGTATATAAAGATGTCCCAATACCTTCGTCTTCTCCAACCATTTAGCCAAACGCTGCTTTTCTATGGATATCAATACAAAAAACAAAATACCCCACAGCACAAAATTCCAGTTTGCACCATGCCATAGTCCGGTAAGCGCCCATACCACAAACAGATTGCATATGGTTCTGACAATTCCTTTCCTGTTTCCGCCTAACGGTATGTAGACATATTCCTTAAACCAACTGCCCAGCGTCATATGCCATCTGCGCCAGAACTCTGAAACAGACTTGGATGCATAGGGATTATTAAAGTTGCGCGGAATCCGAAAACCAAGCATCTTGCCCAGTCCCATTGCCATCACGGAATATCCCCAGAAATCAAAATAAATCTGAAAAGAATATGCTATGGCCCCAAGCCACGCCACCGATATATGCAGGCTGCCTGCTCCTGCTGTCATAATCGTATTCCATAAAGTGCCGATCTGATTTGCTAACAGCACCTTTAGCCCCAAACCTACCGTAAAGAGCTTTAATCCGTTTTCCAGATCCCTGATACGGATTTTCCTCACCCGCATTCGTTCTGCAATCTCTTCATATCGCACAATAGGACCTGCTATCAGTTGCGGAAACATACTTACATATGCCGCAAACTCAACAAGACTGGCACGTTGCTCTATCTTGCCCTTATAGCAGTCGATCTGATAGGATATCATCTGGAAAGTATAAAAACTGATCCCCAAAGGAAGTACCAGCGATAACAGTGGCACATGATCCCCTCCGACAATCTTGTTGATATTGTTTGCCATAAAATCCCAATATTTAAACACAAATAAAAAGGAGAGGTCAAAAATCAGCGCTGCTATAAGAGCTGTCTTGTGCCTTCTTGCGGCTTTCTTCGTACGATTTTTCTGTGGTTTCTTCGGCTCCCACCACATGTATTCACTCAATCCATAATTTATCAGAATCGAAAAAATAAGCAGCAGAACGAAAAACGGTTCTCCCACTCCATAGAAAATCAGGCTCCCTGCCACGAGTATAACATTACGGTATCTGGCAGGAACAATCAGATATATTAACATAAAAACCGGTAAAAACCGAAACAAAAATCCTACACTGGAAAATAACATAGATACTACTCCCACACAATTTAGGGTATTTTTCCTTCAGGAACGACCCTATATCTAGTATATTCCAGGCAGGATTATTTGACAAGAAGTAATGTGACATTTATACAACACTCATGCAACAATGATGCAATTTGGATGCAATTCTATTTACTGCAGAGGATCAGGAAGGATTGCGGACCGGCGCTATAATTCTCCTGCTGCAAGGTTCCGGTCCCGATACTATAAATTTTCTTCCATGTATTCTCATGAAGCCCCGGCAATGCAATTGTTTCTTCCATGCCGGAAGGATTGCACAGCATCAAAAGACTGCCTCTCTGATAAGCGAAGCTTCTGTGATTACGGGAAGCGTACACAATCTGTAGATTGGTATGATCCTCAAAATCTGTGAAACGTCCACGTATTGCTAATATTTCTCTTACCGTATGAAGCAGGGATTCTTCTCTTGCTTCCTGATCTGCCACGTTGGGAACTTTCTCCCCCTGCTCTACCGGAAGATAGAGTTTATCACTGTCTGCGGTCGAAAAACCGCAGTTTAGATCACTATTCCACTGCATAGGCGTCCGGGAACCGGTTCTGGTATAGCCGCCTTCTTTACTTGGAAGATTCTGATAATGCATACCTATCTCATCTCCGTAATACAGAAAAGGTGCCCCCGGCATTGTAAAGAGAAAGGCATAGGCCAGCTTCATTTCTCTTTCCTGTAAATTGTAGGCAGCCCGGATCATATCATGATTGCCGGTGATCAGGCAGTAAAATCCTTTACCCTTAACCGCCTCGTATTTAGGTAAATATTCTTCCAGGAAATCCAGAATACTCCGCTTACTGTCTCTTTTAAAAAAGCTGTCATCCCGTCCTGAAGCATCATAATCACGCATAAGCAAATTATAGCCGTTTCCATTCCAGTCCAGGAAAAAGTCCATCTGAAAGCCTGCCAGACCAATGGCTGATGCAGGATTGTTCCATTCAGATACCAATACCACATCCGGATACTGTGCCTGCACTCTTGCAATAATATCCCGCCATACAAGACAAGTACCGCTCTTGACCTCATCATCATTCTTAACAAGAGAATCTGCCATATCTACACGAAATCCGTCACAGCCCTTCTCAAGCCAATAACACATGATATCCGCAATTGCTGCTCTGGTAGCCATACAATCAGGGTGATCCAACGGCTTCTGCCATGACTCCTTCGGTTCCAGGAAGCCGTAATTTAAGGCCGGCTGACATTTAAAGAAATTCAGCACATAAGCACCGTTTCTTTCCCGTTCTCCGGCAATATAGGGAAACCCTTCCGCTCTTTGAAACCATTGATTTGTCCAGATATAACGTCCGGAATACGCATTTTCCCCGTTTTTGCTGCTTTCAATGAACCATGGATGCTCTTCCGAAGTATGCCCCGGTACCAGATCCAGCAGAATATGCATGCCTCTGTCATGCACCTGCTCAAACAGTCTGCATAAATCCTCCTCCGTTCCGTAACGCTCTGCCACCTTCCGATAATCACGTACGTCATATCCTGCATCCTTAAAAGGCGAATCATAACACGGATTCATCCAGATTGCATTACAGCCCAGACCTTTAATATAATCCAGTTTCCCGATGATACCGTTGATATCCCCGATGCCATCTCCGTTGGAATCCATAAAGGACTGCGGATATATTTCATAAAAAACTGCATTTTTTAACCATTCTGCCATATCAATGTACCTCTCATCATAATAATTATATCTTTATTTCTATTTACGAAGCCCCTTGGGATAATGGTTCTTCATCTGTCCGCCGGAAGCCTTACCAAACCCTACCGGATACCCCAAATATGTCAATATAATCCACCCCTTCTCCTCGTCACAGAGGAGACTTTCTCCATGCAGATACTTCTCAGTTTCTTCTAAAGTAAGCTCTCTTTGCCGTTCTGTCTCTTGGGGCTGTAAAGCCAATGCCAATGCATGTGCCGGTTCCAGTCTGTTCTTCTTATTTGTCGCTAAATGTAATCCGGGTCTTACCACTTTCAGCCCCTTTAATGGAATCATCTGTTCAGGTACCAGATATAATTGTTCCCCAAACATTTGCAGTGTTCCCCCCTGACTGTCAAGCCAGTCCTCACACAATCCAAGCTCCGAATGCAGGAAGCTGTTGATGTCCTCTTCCATTCTGCAGTCTTTCTGCTGCTTTCCTCTGCCTTTCTTCCCACTCTCATTCTGAACAGCGTATCTCTGATATGGGCGCAATATTCCTGCCGTATCCTTAAGCAACGTTCCCGCTTTACGCAAAACAGCAATATAATGCCCCTCTCCCTTCAATCTGTGAGGAAAAAGGCGCATGGTATACTCCAGTCCTACCGCCGGTTCCTCTGTCCATTCCGGTCTGCCTGCACCAAATGCAGGATCACAGCACACTTTCTCTATGGTAAAATCTCCATGTTCCCTTACAAATCTGCTGATCACGCCCTCATTCTCAGCCGGTGCGAAGGTACAGGTGGAATATACCAGCATACCGCCCGGCTTCAGCATCCCCGCTGCTGACTCAAGTATCGTCACTTGTCTTTCGGCACACATCTGCACGTGTTCAGGACTCCATTCCGCAATCGCAGTATCATCTTTTCGGAACATCCCCTCTCCGGAACAGGGAGCATCCACCACAATCCTGTCAAAGAATGCCGGGAAAAACTTTTCCATACGATCCGGCGATTCATTACACACCACACAATTCCGGATCCCCATACGCTCTATATTCTGTGAAAGAATTTTTGCACGGCCGGGTATAATCTCATTTGATACCAGCAAGCCTCTTCCCTGCATCCTTCCTGCAATCTGCGTACTCTTGCCTCCCGGTGCAGCACACAGATCAAGGATCACTTCCCCCGGCTCAGGGTCCAGTATTTCTACTACTGCCATAGCAGAAGGCTCCTGGATATAATATGCTCCCGCCTCATGCAGCACATGTCTTCCTGGCTGCTCCTTGGCATCATAATAGTATCCTTCTTTTGCCCAGCTTACCTTTTCAAGTGTAAAAGGCATCATTTCCTGAAAGGCTTCTGCCGTCGTTTTCAGAGGATTGTATCGCAGCCCATAATATCTATCCTGTTCATAGCTTTGCCGGAAAGGCTCATATTCTGCGCCCAAAAGCCCTTGCATACGTTTCTCAAAGGCCTCCGGCAATTGTATTCTGTCACTCATCATTATCTCCATCTTCCAGATTCCCTGATTTACTTTAGTCTGCCCATTAATGAATATATACTAATGTTTCTCTCGCCTTCTGTCAATTAATTCTAATCTTATATCTTCATCCCTGCGTGTCTATTACATTCTAACATATATCTAATACTTGCATCCGAAAGCCGAACTGTATATAATACACATATTATATCAAAACCAGACTATAAAAGACTTTTTAATGCCATCAGAAAGGATAAATGCCTAAAATGCCTAGAAAAGACAGTCGTAACACAAAAGGACGAATTATAGAATCTGCTTGGGAACTTTTCTATGAACAAGGATATGAAAATACTACCATAGATGATATCGTGGAGCACTCTGAAACTTCCAAAGGCTCTTTCTATCACTATTTTGACAGCAAGGATTCCCTGTTATCCTCCCTGTCATACCTTTTTGACAAAAAGTATGAAGAATTAACGCCATCCCTGGAAAAGTATTCTTCCTGTGTTGATAAGCTCATCTATCTCAACCATGAACTGTTTCTGATGATTGAGAACAGAGTTTCACTGGATCTTCTGGCACGTCTTCTTTCCACGCAGTTGATTACTGCCGGGGAAAAGCACCTGTTGGATCATGACCGTACTTATTACAGACTGCTTCGCAAAATTATCATTGAGGGACAAAAAAGCGGTGAATTCCGCCAGGATCTGTCAGTTAATGAGATTGTGAAGGGGTATTCTCTCTTCGAGCGGGCTATTATGTATGACTGGTGTATTTGTAACGGCGAATATTCCCTGTACCAGTATTCCGGAACCTTACTGCCTACCTTCCTAAACGGTTTTACTACCACTTCTTAAGAGTTCAGACTTCATTCTAGACTTTAGTTCATATTTTATCAACTATAATGTTATGTTAAACTTTCTAGGTTGTTGGTATCATTTTACAATGATTTTTATTTTATATAAGAACAAATGAGAGAGGAGATTATGTTATGACTTCACAAATCTGTATTATCATTGCGATTATTGCCTATTTATCTGTGATGATCTATGTCGGCATTTCTTATTCCAAGAAAAACACAAGTGCTGATGATTTTTACCTGGGCGGCCGCAAGCTTGGTCCTCTGGTTACTGCTATGAGTGCTGAGGCTTCTGATATGAGCAGCTGGCTTCTCATGGGACTTCCGGGTGTTGCCTATCTATCCGGCATTGCAGATGCTGGCTGGACTGCGATTGGTCTTGCCATCGGTACCTATGTGAACTGGTTAATCGTTTCCAAAAGAATCCGCCGCTATACAAGCGAAATTCACGCATTAACCATTCCGGATTTCTTTTCCAAACGTTACGGAGATGAGAAAAATATCTTAACCTGTGTCTCAGCGATTATTATCATCATCTTCTTTATCCCCTATACCGCTTCCGGCTTTGCGGCATGCGGCAAACTGTTTAACACTTTATTTGGTGTAAACTATATGACAGCTCTGATTTTGAGTGCTGCGATCATCGTACTCTACTGTACCTTGGGCGGCTTCCTGGCCGTAAGTACCACCGACTTTATTCAGGGCATTACTATGTCTGTTGCTTTAATCATTGTCATCTGCTATGGTGTTTCCACTGCAGGAGGTCTGGACAATGTTATTGCCAATGCACAGGCTTTGCCCGGTTACTTAAGTATGGTACAATCCTATGTTCCGGCTGATGGGGCAAGCAAGCCCTACAGTGCCTTAACAATCGCTTCCACCCTGGCATGGGGCTTAGGCTATTTCGGAATGCCTCATATTCTGCTTCGTTTTATGGCAATTGAAGACGAAAAGAAATTAGCCTTCTCCAGAAGAATTGCTACCGTGTGGGTTGTAATCTCCATGACAATCGCTGTTTTGATCGGTGTTGTCGGTTATAGCATGTCACAGGCATCTGCTATTCCGGTACTGGAAGGAAGCAACTCCGAAACCATTATCGTACAGATTGCTTCTGTTTTAAGTAAACACAACATACTGACTGCCTTACTGGCAGGCATTATCCTTGCAGGTATTCTGGCCGCAACCATGTCAACAGCAGACTCCCAGCTTCTTGCTGCTGCTTCCAGTATTTCCCAGAATCTGCTGCAGGATTTTGGTAAAAAGAAGATTGATACAAAAGCTTCTGTAAAAATTGCAAGAATTACTGTTGTGATCATTTCCATTGTCGGCGTAATCCTGGCATCAAATCCAAACAGCTCCGTATTTGAAATCGTATCCTTTGCCTGGGCAGGATTCGGTGCCGCATTCGGTCCTGTCGTACTGTGTGCACTATTTTGGAAACGTTCTAACAAATGGGGCGCACTTGCCGGTATGATCACAGGTGGTGCCATGATCTTCATCTGGAAATACGGCATTGCCAGATTAGGCGGTGTATTTGCTATCTATGAATTGCTTCCGGCATTCATTCTGGCAACCATTGTTAACATTGTAGTTTCTTTGGTTACCTCTGCACCGTCAAAAGATGTTACCGATACTTATGAGAAGGTTATGAATCAGTAACACTCCAATAAAAATTCTGAGTGCAAGGACGGATATCAGATTTATTCTCGGTATCCGTCCCTTTCTATTGCTTCTTATTTCACTTTTTCTCTCTGCCTGCATTATAAAATTTATCCATTTATAAAATATTTTATTTAGTTATAAATTTCTTTACATTTAATTGACTAAATGGGATTTTTTGTCTATAATTTAACTTGAAATTCATGAATGATATTTTCATTTTAGATTTCTGTAAAATATCATTATTCAACAGACTATACGTCTAATTTAAACTTATAAATATATATTTTGGAGGTATTTGACTTTGTTACACATTACTTCATTAAAAGACGGATTGGAAATCTTTAAAGCTCTCGGTTCCGATGTCCGGATTGAAATCCTCAACATCCTGTTAGATAACAACAACATGAGCATGAACGAGCTGGCATCACGCTTAAAAATTACCAATGGTGCTCTCACAAGCCATATTAAGAAATTGGAGGGTTGTGGTCTGATCAATACCTCCAGTGAATCTGTAGGACATGGAAATCAGAAAATCTGCTCCGTTCATTTGGACAAGATATTAATTGATTTAGAGAAACAGGAAGACTTCCAGAATGTTTACAGCACCGATCTGAAGGTTGGTCACTATGCTAATTACCGGATATGTCCTACTTGTGGACTTGCCTCTGATAAAGCACTGATCGGCGAAGTTGATGATCCAAGATATTTTGATCATCCTGACCGTTACAGCGCAGACATTCTATGGTTTACCAAAGGTTTTGTGGAATACAATATTCCCAACTTTATTCCCAGCTTCCAGAAGATCACACAGATAACCATTTCTGCAGAGTTAAGCTCTGAAGCTCCCGGGGTAAACAATGTATGGCCTTCCGACATCAGCTTCTATCTGAATGATGTTTGTATCGGCAACTGGCTTTCTCCCGGAGACTTTGGCGATTCCCGGGGACTGTTTACTCCCGACTGGTGGTTCCCGAACTGGAATCAGTACGGCCTTCTCAAATTATTGGTAATCAACAAGAAAGGGACCTATATCGATGGTTTAAAAATATCAGATGTTACCATTGACAGTTTTAACTTAAACTATCAGAGCAGCATCCGGTTCCGTATGGCAGTAGATGACGATGCTGAGCATGTAGGTGGTCTTACTATCTTTGGAAAATCTTTCGGAAATTACGGGCAGGATATCAAAGTAAACATTCACTATGCCCCAATGGATGAAATACAACAGTAGGTATTAATAAAGGCTCTGCGGTTTCATTTCGCAGAGCCTTTTGTTATGTAACAAAACAGATCTATATATAATTTCTATTTCGCAGCCTAGTATTTCACACCCCATACACTCTCATTATTTCCCACTGCACTAAAGGTCATGACCGGTGTTCCGGCTTCATCATTCATTTGACAGAATACGCCGCTGTAGCTTGTTTCACCATAAGTAATATTCATGTAACAAGTGTTATTCTTAGCTTCCCAGCTTCCTTCAACGCCATCGCCATATACCTTACCATTTTCTCCCAGATACAGGATAAACGGCTCTGTAATGTTGGAATCAATCGCTGTTCCCTGATTGATCACATAATATCTGCCCGCCATATCAGCCATGTCATACCCATTTTCACTAACGGTCTCTCCATCCGTTGCATAAGGAAGCATGCAGGGCCAGCCCTCTTCATTTACAATAAACTGATGAACACGAGGCTCATGTTCTTCTGTCTTATTATCAAATCGGGTATGATTCACAATATACTTTCTGCCGTCATCATCTATGAAAGCAGAATTATGACCGGTAGCCATATATGCCATCTCCAGACTCGGCAGATAATAGTTGCCGGATAATTTCAAGCCATATGGATAATGCTCCGGATTGTTCGTATCAAGCGGAAACTCTCCATTCATATCTACATAATCCCCATCTATCGTCTCAGAACGGAATACTCTGATCTGATAGCCGCCCTCTCTTGCAAGGCCGCCATAAGATACAAACAGATAATAATAACCACTCTCTTCATCATACAAAATATAAGGTCCTTCGATAGAACTGTGATTACCGCCTAACAAACGCTTTCCAAAATATGTATCTACCCTGTTCTCTTCGTCAGCCTCCGGATGAATAACTTCTCCTGTCTGTGCATCCAGTTCTAACAAATAGATTCCGCCTGACCAGGAGCCATATACCATCCACAATCTGCCATCCTTATCATATAAAACTGTCGGATCAATCGCATTGGGATATTTATTAAAATTATATTCATTACTTTTCTTAATATAGGTGTCTTTAGCCGTCTCCCTGTCCACATATTCCGCCACGTCTGTAGCATCCAGTGTCTGGGCCGTAAAACCGGAATAAATCAAAGCTCCCTGCCACTCATATGGCCCCTCAATATTCTCACTGGTGGCATAGCAGAGATTTGATGCATTCCAGGTGGAAGAAGTACAGAAATACAAATAGTATAACCCTGTTGCTTCATTATAGATCACATCCGGCGCCCAAACATGCCATCCCCTGTCATCAGTCGGAATAACACTTTTCTTGCTTCCTGCATAAGCAAAAGCATCCTCATTTGCCATCAATTCATAGTAAATCTGATCCTTTACTTTATAACCGTCCCCAAGTGATGTCCATGTCCTCAAATCATCCGATACTGCCGTAGACATATGAGAGCCAAAAATATAATATCTGCCATCTGCCTTAATGATTGATGGATCATGCACACTGACTCCGGCATCAATCTTTGCTGTTGTAATTCCATCATAATTCACCGTAAAATCCAAGTCCTTAGGTTCACCCCCATCAGAACCACAAGCAGTCACCCCGAGCACCACAGATGCGCTCAGCACACATGCCAGTAACGCCTTCTTTCTCATCCTATCCTTCTCCTTTTCTTTTATCTGCCTCCTTTTCTTCCATTTGCAGTAATAAACGATTATCCATAAGAAAAAATGGCAGATATTTATGCTCTTACTATATCAGAAATATCTGCCATCTTCAATATTTAATTTATATTTTTATAAATTATTTTATTATTTTGTATATTTATTGCAATTTGCCGTCTGCCAAAGGCTTAATAGCTCTCCATATGTTTACTTCATTTTAACCCTGATATCCGCCAATCTGTCCAATGCCCCCTGTAAGGTTGCATCCTGCTTGGCAAAATGAAATCTGATGTAGCGGTTTTCCGGCTCTCTGAAAAAGCTGGAACCGGGCACGGCACCTACTCCCACCTTGCGCGCCAGATCCTCACAAAACTGCACATCACTCTCATATCCGAACTCACTGATATCCACCATTACATAATAGGCTCCTTGCGGCTTCGTAAAAGGAAGTCCTATCTGCTCCAGTCCCTCAGTGAACAGTGCCCGCATATGGGTATAGTGCCGCTGCAATTCCTGATAATAAGAATCCGGGAAATTCAACCCCACTACCGCTGCCTCCATAAGCGGTGCTGCCGCACCTACTGTCAGAAAATCATGCACCTTCTTAATCCGGTCCGTTATCTCCGGACTGGCAATGACATAGCCAAGACGCCATCCTGTAATAGAATATGTCTTAGACAAGGAATTGCAGATGATTGTCCGCTCCCTCATGCCCGGCAGTGTAGCAATGCAGATATGCTCATGCGGCTTATAAAGAATGTGCTCATAGACCTCATCCGTAATCACATAAATATCATATTTAACAGCCAGATCAGCAATCACCTTCAGCTCCTCATATGTAAATACCTTGCCACAGGGATTGGACGGATTACAAAGCACCAGAGCTTTTACCCCGTCCTGCTTTATGGCCTGTTCCAACACATTACCGTCAAACCGGTAATCCGGCGGAATCAGCGGCACATAGATCGGTTCCGCACCTGACAGAATAGTATCCGCACCATAATTCTCATAGAAGGGAGAGAAAATTACCACCTTATCACCCGGATTACATACAGACATCATGGCAGCCATCATAGCTTCCGTACTGCCACAGGTTACTGTAATTTCCGCATTTGGATCTACTTTCATACCCCGGAAATGCTCCTGTTTTCTTGCCAGTGCTTCCCGGAAGTTCTGTGCTCCCCAGGTCAAAGCATACTGATGAGGCC
Organism: Lachnospiraceae bacterium; assembly: GCA_022781395.1. Lineage (GTDB taxonomy): Bacteria > Bacillota > Clostridia > Lachnospirales > Lachnospiraceae > UBA3282. The sequence goes on from JALETS010000241.1 coordinate 13,357, forward strand.
CCTCTCCGGCTACTTCTGCCAGCCTGTCTGTAATCTCCCTGGGCGGATCAAAATCCGGGAACCCCTGGGACAGATTAATGGCCCCGTATTGAAGCGAAATTCTGGTCATCCGGCGAATCACGGAATCTGTAAATGTTTCTGTTCTGGTGCTTAGCTTTTTCATCTCTCTCCTCCTCATAATTAAATTACACATGATATCAATTGGTTGCAATATCAATTTTACGCAGTTTCTCTAACAAAATCTCTTCCTCTGTCGGCAGATCATCAGACAACTCTATCTGCTGTCTTACCTGATACATCTGTTTATCAATCGCTGCAATCTGTTCTGCGCACACTGTCAGTTGATCCACTATCTCCTGTGCATTGGGTATCTCCTGTTTATATTTCAACTGATGCTCCAGGCTTGCCCAGAAATCCATGGCAATCGTACGTATCTGTACCTCCACTGCCATATCTTTCGTCTGATCCGAGAAGAATACTGGAACGCTGACAATCATATGATAGCTGCGATAGCCGTTGGGCTTAGGATTCTTAATATAATCCTTCTCCTTAAGTACCGTGATATCATCCTGCTTTGCCAGTGCTTCTGCCAATACATAGATATCATCCACATAAGAGCATACCACGCGGATTCCTGCCACATCGAACAGGTTATCCTCCACATTCTCTACTGTAAAATCCAGACCCTTCCGTGCAAGTTTATCCATAATGCTGGAACTGCTCTTCAACCGTGAACTGATAGAAGCAATGGGATTGCGCTGATAACGAACATTAAACTCAGAATTCAGCACATCAAATTTGGTTCGCACTTCCTTAATGGCACAGCTGTAACGCATCCTCATCTCTTTGTAATCTACTACCGTCCCAGCCATCTTCCTGCGATTATCATAAATCGCTTTGTCTACCTTCGGAATCAACATCATCTGTGTATCGTTAGAATCATGACTCATTTCATCTAATGGGAAAAAAGGATTTCCACTCATTCTCTTTTATCCTCCGTAAATAACATGCGTTTTTATATTATGCAGGAAATCCTGTATTCCATTTAGCTAATCCTGCAATATTTTTATTCTCTACGCATCTTATCATATACCATAAATCGGTTGGAAACAATAAAAGTATTCTTAATTTTCCATAATAATTCGTACAATAATTCAAAAACAGTCCGAAGGATTTTTCCTCCGGACTTATCTCATTTGCCCAATATACTGCGATTTCCGTTCTTATCATAGGAATCCAGCAGATAATGATTTTCTGCCTGCATGGACCACATCTCTTCTTTGCTTGCCAGACGGGTACCTGCCTGCCTCCGATCCTTCTTCTCTTCCTGCTTTACCTTTCCTGCCGGCATTTTCGTCAGCTTTTTCTTCTGCTCCTGATAGATTTCCTGCAGTCTTTTTGCACTGTCTTTTAGACGATTGCGGAGTCCTCCCTGCCCGAAGCCGGATATCGTCTCTACACTTTCAGCCGAAGTGGCCGTTTCCACACTGACCTCTTCTGCCAACGGTTCTGTCTGTATCCTTACCGCGGCACCGGCTACAACACCCTCAGAAGATAGCGTGACTTCGTCATTTCTTTTCGCACCATTTGGCAATACTTCTTCCTTACCGGAACCACTAATTGTCCGGCTGTTGCTTCCCAAGATATCTCCGCACCCGAAACCGTCTATCTTACTTTCTTCCGGTCGTGATACTCTTTCATCTCCCCAAACATCTGCCCGGATCTGAGAGACGGCACCCGAACCACCTACTACTTTGGCTACCGAAAAAGGACCCATACCGCCCTCAGGTGCTCTGTCTTTTCGTACATGATGATTATGGAACTCGGAATTCTTCCACTGAATCACATGATACTCTGTATTCTGTTCCTGCTGTACCCAATTCACATGATTCATAGTATGCTAAATACCATACCTTTCCATTACCGTAATAATCACCTGAAAAAGTTAAAATAATTCCCTTTACTTCCATAGTTGTTAAACAAACTGCTGTATGCACTGCTTGCCTGCGCGGTCATGCTTCGTTCTGCATAAGAGGCAACTGAATCTGCCCGGAGCGCTATGCGACTTGCAAAAGACGTGCTGCCACCCCACACCTGTTCCAGCGTCTCTATATCCGCTTCTGACAACTTCTTCTCATCAATTTCTAGAGTACCGTCCGATTTTCTGCTCACACCTGTAGACGCCAGTTCTAAGCTACTTAACCGTGCCAAATGATTGAATTGGGTCTGATAATTGTCACCAGTTCTGCTTCCGGATTTCTTCATATTCGCCACCATACTGTTATAATGGCTCACGAAGCCTTTGATATTTGCAATAATTTCCTCCGTGCTACCGCTTGCTTTCGCTTTCTCATAGACAGACTCCTTATTCTTCCCATTCAAACGCTCTGCATAGTCATACACCTGACCTGCATGATACTTCATATTATAATATAACTTCTCCGAATTAGCACTACCGGTCAGATTGCTTGTGCTGATTTTTCCCAGGCTGTCTGTTCTGCTGTTCTGTACACTCAAACGTGACCGCCGTCCCCTGTTGCTTCTGCTTAATGCACTCTGCAGTAAAGATGAGGCATTACTGCTCTTACTATTTCCATTCAACAAATTGCTCATATAATTTCTGGTTATTCTCATGTCTTTATTCCTCCTTTGGCATTTTTAGAGAACTTCTACGGTTCAGTAGTTTAAAAACCGGGAATAAACCTTCACAAATTCACTGTACTTCTGCTTCGCCAGGTATATTTCATCCCCCTGATTGATCATAATAGCAGTTTTGTTATACCCGCTAATGGCAGACAGGGCTACCAGATAGCCTCTGTGGCAGCGATAGAAGCCTTCTCCCAGCACCTCCTCCAGATGATTCATTCGCTCATAATATTCGATATTTTCGCTTTTCGTATGAAGGATTACCTTCCTTCCCATATTTTCAACATATAGAATGTCCTCCACCGGAATCCTGCGATGACCGCCAGAGACTTTAACCATCAGATACCTCGGTGTATTCTGACGCTTATCTACCTCTTGTATGGCTCTTTTCAGTACATCTGTCAGTTTTACTTCATCCACAGGCTTCATCAGATAATGAAAAGCCCCCACATCGAATGCCTGAAAAACCTGTTCCTTTACCTCTGTTACAAAAATGAGAATGACATCCGACAGTTCTCTTAATCGTTTCGCCGTCTCCATGCCATTCATCCCTTCCATTGCTATATCCAATAGTACAATATCCGGCTGATAGCCTTTCTCTACCGCCTCTAATAATTTCATCCCTGAATCAAACTCACTTCTCTGCGCCTGAGAAAACTCTTTCTCAAGTAAGGTTCGAATCCGTTCTCGCCCTCTTACTTCATCATCACAAATCGCTATTCTCATGCTTCCCTCATAACTGTAGTACTTGTACTCGTTCTATTCTTCTGAATTGTCTATCATCATACTTATATACTTACCCGGTTACCGCTTTTATCGAATCTAATTCCTCTTCATCTAATCTTCCTGCCAGAAAATCCTCCCAGAATTTCTGCGAACCGGCAAACTTAAGGTCTGCATCCTTGTCAAACTTTTCCAGAAATTCTGTTACCTTTCTGTAATCCTCAGGTCCTTTATAGCTCATTTCCCAATGTTCTGTAATAACTCCATCCACATACCTGTTACTGATAATTCCCTGCTCTGTAAATGCCGTAATCGTCCAGACCTTCTTATTCTCCTCCTCTTCCAAAGAAGCACATTCCTTCAAATTCCCTGTTGCACTGATGCCTACACTTGTCTCACCTGTCAAAGCCATTTCCTGGGCTTTCGTCAACATATCCGGAGCAAATTCATTCGCCATCTTTGCCGTTGCCAAAATTACCTGATCATCCGTTTCCATTTCATAAGTCCAACTGCTTTTCTCAAGAGAATTCTCATCTTCATTGGTTACTTCTCCTGTCATGCCATTTGCCGCTGCCTTTAACATCGCCTTGGAAGCTGCAGCAGCTCTTTTATTCGCAGGTGCATTGGCGATTGCTTTCGTAGCAGCTTCTTTCTGCATCTCTTCCACATATTCGAGTTCTTCCTTGTAATCTTCGATGACCTTATCAACATGCTCCATCAGCTTATTCCATTGTTTCTCATCCATTTCACGCCAGTCATCTTCCTTCTGAATATTATCCGGCGTAAGAATATGCCCGCTATTTTGCGCAGCATTCATCAGTTCATCGTCTTCTTCCTCTAATTCATCAAGTTTCTTCGCGCAATGGTTATATTGATGAATAGCCCTCATAATTGCATTTAAATCCTCCGGTGAAAACATGCCGACAGCACCTGCAAGATCTCCCAGATTATCAACATTTACCTTAAGGTTGCCACCACTTGGAAGACTGATATTCAAAACCTTCTTTGTTTCACTCATATCTCCCAGACAGATAGAATTCGTCTTAGGATCGCATACAAATACAACCCCGTTATATTCAATAATTCCATTCTCAGCCAAATATCCATATGGGCACTTCAGCTGTCTGTCCTCCATCATCTGTGCAAAATCAGGAACACTCCCTGCCTTTTCTGCTTTACTTGTGTTTTCCCGTTGTGCATGCTTTATTTCATCTGCATATGTCTGATTTAAAAAACTATTGATTAACATTACTACTCCTTTCTGTAACATGCTAACCGTTATGATTTAATCGCACGACCATTTACTGTCAGAGTTCTTCATCCACAGCGGCGCCCTTTAAATCCTCATCCAAAAGCTTCATCTTCTGGAGCATATCCTTTACCTCTGCCTGCACTTCTGCAGAAGAACCCGCCACATCCATTCCGGCTTCTGCCATATCCTCCATCAGTTCGGAATCCTCTCTGGCCTTTTTCTCCTGCTCTCTTCTGGCTTCTTCTGCCTTGTGACTCTCCGCCCTCCGGGCATCTATGCGATTTTCCAGTTTCTCCTGTTCTTCCCTTCTGTCTTCAAGCTTTTCTTCCTGCTCTTCCTTCTCTTCAGCTTTCTCCTTGGCTTCCTCACGCTGTTCTTCGTAAGTCTCATCCACATGATCCTTGGCTTCATCCACCAGCATACCTATAGCATCCTTGCCGGCCTGATCCATAATCTCATCCGCATTCTGCTGTGCATCTACCATAGTATGATGCTTCAATTGTTCTATCCTGATGCCACGGATAGAGGCATATCCCTCCTCTATCTGCTGTTGTGCCGCCGTAATCCTTCTTTCGAAAACACTTTGACTGCTGTCAATCTCAAGACAACGTTGCTGGTATTCAGTCAACGACACCTTATATTCTCCTGTAATCGGGTCTTTCAATTCCTTCAGTCGGTTCTGTTCTTCTTCCGTCAGCTGTACTCCATCCGGTCCGTTTCCAAGCCGTCTCATATCCGCTTCTTTCTCCAGCAGTTCCAGATCCTTCTGTTCCTGACTATCTGCCTCTACACCATACTGCTCCCGAAGCGCCTCTTTCTGCAATTCTCCCTGATTTATAATCTCCTGATTGGCTTCAATGTCTGCCTGCAGTTCATCCGCTTTCGCCTTAATGTCCGTAATGCTCTGAGCAACCTTCCGGTCTCCTGTCCAGGCATCCTGAATCAGCTTAAGCGCTTTTTTCTGCGCCTGTTGTTTACGCAGAGTGATTGTATCCTTACCCAGCCCCAGATCTCCTGCGTAAATACTGTTCCTATTTTCCTGTCTAAAATTATGCCCCAAATGTTCTCTATCTCTTGTCTGCGTAGCACCACTTCTACGCATAACCTGATCATCACTACCATTTGCTCTGATTTGCATTATTCGAAACCTCCATGTCATAAGAACTTTCCATATCGCTCTTACAGATAAAATCCTTTTATCCGACCTGTATAATATATCGGTTCCATTCTGTATTTTCCCAAGGATTTCTACGGTCCGTTCATGACATATTTTCACCTATTCATGACTTTTGAGCAAAAAGCAAACGCTGAATTGCCACTAGCGGTCAATCCAGCGTTTGATACAAAACACATTACATTTCAAACTGCATTATACCTTCTCAAAACGTTTGACTTCTCCCTCTAATTCCTTGGAAATCGTCTGGTTATTAGCTGTCTCCTGCTGTATCTGGGAAATCGCATTTACTAACTGTGTCGCATCCTCCGCCACACCGGAGACTGCATTAGCACTCTCATCAACAGTAACTGCAATATCACTGATTCCCTGATTCATGTCCTTCATGGTATTGGCCATCTGCATTGCCTGACCGGCAAAAGCAATCAGCATATCATTCATTTCATCTGCATCCTTTTCATACTGGGCTACGATATCTACGAATTTGCCGTAATCGCGAACCACATCAGCATTGACAAAATTCAACATTCTAGATGCTTCAGACGCCAGTTTGTTAACGGCTGCCGTTACCACTTCACTGATTTCCTGTATACTGCTTGCCGTTTCACGGCTGTTATCTGCCAGTGTACGAATTTCCTCTGCAACGACTGCGAAGCCTTTACCGGCCTCTCCTGCCCTTGCAGCCTCAATGGACGCATTCAGTGCCAGCAGATTGGTCCTGCCGGAAATATCCAGAATATTACCGGTAAGCGCATTGATCTGCTCCACACTTCTGCTTTCCTCCACTGCCTGCTCTAAGGACGCTCCTACTTCACGGAAGATCCCAATCGCCGTTTCCTTACTGTGCTCTGCCTCGGCCTTCATGGTCTTAGCACGGTTTCTGATATCTGAAACATTGGCAGTTCCATCCTGCGCACTTTGATCAATCTCCTGTACTTGCCGGAGAATCTGTGTGCTTCCCCTTGAAATCTGATCCAGAGTCGCTGCCACTTCCTCCATACTGGCAGCAAGTTGCTGTGTTGCTGCCGAAACATTCATGGCACTCTTATTGGATTCATCCACCTGACCGGTAACCTCCTCCACGGAAAGCATCATATTGGCAGACTCTTCCTGCAGCTTCTTCATAAGGCTCTGCAGCTGATCCATGAAACCGTTAATGCCTTCCACCAACTGTCCCACTTCATCTTTTGATTTTGTCTCAATTCTTTCCGTCAAATCTCCCCGGTTTTCTCCGATCTTCTGTACAATCCCTGCCAGATGAACACTGGCATCTTTCGCCGGATTGGCAATAGTCTTCCTTACTACAAAAGTGATAATGACCATCAGTACAATAATTATCCCTATCAGAATCTTATTAAAAGTAGAAGTGCCTGATACACGCAGATTGCTATGCTGCACCAGATTGCTATAAGTTTCTTTCAAAGTCTCTATTTGTGCCGAATCTCCGGACTGTACCGCCTGATCATACTGCGCAAATGTTTCCGACAGTTCATCATTATACCCTTTTACATTAGACAATGCTGCCATATTCAGATAACAGATCAACACCAGGAATACGCCCAGCATTCCCATCAGGAACAATACTTTTCTACCGATACTTTTTTTCATCTGTCTTCCCCCTCATCATATGTTTTTTATAGTTAATTACAACACACAATAAAAGATATGTTACTTAATGCTATCACATTGCTTCTCCTGTCGCAACATTTTATACTGTTTTCT
>JALETS010000247.1 GCA_022781395.1 Lachnospiraceae bacterium
ATGAAATCGTGGGTCATTTTGAGGAAAAATCCTGATAATGTTCCAAATGTACAAATACAGAGGAAGAGTGGTATAGAGGATGAGCAGTACAGAGGAAGAGCAATGCAATGGAAGGCAGTACAACTGTGAATCCTCCGGCAGAAAATTTTGCTTAACATCGTATTCAGTGGTATACTGTGCAGTGAGAGCAAAGCAGACTACCCGAAGACAAAGGTGGGTGCATTAATCAAACAGATGATACAGGACTATTATGGAAAACAATATGGGCAAAGACAATATGGAAATAGGAAACGGAGGAAACGATATGAGTAAAGTGGCAGTATTTTTTGGAACAGGCTTTGAGGAAATTGAGGCATTAACGGTAGTGGATATTCTCCGAAGAGCAGATATTGAAACGGATATGGTATCTGTTATGGGAGAGAAAAGTGTGACAGGTTCTCACAAAATAGCCGTAAAAATGGACAAGCTTCTGGAGGAGGTAAACTTCGATCAGGTGGATGTGATCGTATTACCCGGCGGATTGGCAGGTACTAAGAATCTGGAAGCCTGTGAACCGTTGATGGAGCAGGTGGATCGTTTCGTGTCAGCGGGAAAAACGGTGGCTGCAATCTGTGCGGCGCCGAGTATCCTGGGACATCGTGGTCATTTGAAGGGTAAAAAGGCGTGCTCTTATCCAAGCTTTGAGAGCCATCTGGAAGGAGCGGAAGTTTTGCATCAGCCGGCAGTCATCGACGGTAATATCGTCACAGGACGCGGCATGGGTGCGTCGGTTCCTTTCGGACTTGCCATTCTGGAGAAGCTTAAGGGCAAAGAGACAGCGCGGCAGATGGCAGAGAAGATTGTTTTTATGTAATGCCAAAACTTACCATAATATTTTATTGACTTCCGAACATACTAACATCAAGATAAGCGATAAAGTTCGTGCTTATGCAGCGGATCAGATCACTGGGATAAGCGCAGGAACCGGACGCTTATCTCAAATATAGATTGCAGAATGAAAACATTCAAATGTATTTCGGAGGTGAAAGAAATGGCAAGTAACAAGACAAATAGAGTAGAGGTTCCTGAAGCTAAGGCAGCAATGGATCGTTTCAAGACAGAGGTTGCTTCTGAGTTAGGTGTTAACTTAAAAGAGGGTTACAACGGTGACCTCACATCTAAGGAAGCAGGTTCTATCGGTGGCGAGATGGTTCGTAGAATGATCAAGAAACAGGAAGAGCAGATGAAATAAGCATAGCTGAAAGAATGGCCCGTTCGGTAATCCGAACGGGCTGTTTTTTGCTTTCGCAGTAAATTCATTGCATAACTGCAAAAAAATCTAGTATTTTCTTGAGGTTTGTGCTATAATGCATAAATGACTGTGACTAGGAATTGAGCCGTTACAGAGGTAATTGAAGGAGGAACCCATACAATGAGTTTACAGGTAGAGAAATTAGAGAAAAACATGGCGAAGCTTACGATTGAGGCCAGTGCAGAAGATTTAGAGAAGGCAATCGAACAGGCTTATCAGAAGCAGAAGAAGCAGATCAGCATACCGGGCTTCAGAAAAGGTAAAGTTCCGCGTCAGATGGTAGAGAAGATGTACGGCAAGGAAGTATTCTATGAGGATGCTGCCAATGCACTGATCCCTGATGCATATGATAAAGCGTTGGAAGAGTGTGAAGAGGATATCGTATCTTCCCCTAAGATCGAGGTAACACAGATTGAGGCAGGCAAGCCGTTCATTTTTACAGCTACCGTTGCATTAAAGCCGGAAGTAAAGCTTGGAAAATACAAGGGCGTAAAGGTGGACAAGATTGATACAACAGTGACCGATGAAGAGGTTGATGCTGAGATCAATAAAGAGCGTGAGAATAATGCAAGGAACATTACTGTAGAAGACAGACCGGTTAAGGATGGCGATATGACAACACTGGATTTTGAAGGCTTTGTAGACGGTGTTGCTTTCGAAGGCGGTAAGGGAGAGAATTATCCGCTTACAATCGGTTCGGGTGCATTTATTCCTGGCTTCGAAGAGCAGCTCGTAGGTGCTGAGATTGGCAAGGAAGTGGAAGTGAAGGTTACTTTCCCTGAGGATTATCAGGCTGAGAATCTGAAAGGCAAGGATGCGGTATTTAAATGTACGATCAAGGAAATCAAAGAGAAACAGCTTCCTGAGTTAGATGACGAGTTCGCAAGTGAAGTATCCGAGTTCGAGACACTTGCTGAGTATAAGGAAGATATTAAGAAGAATCTGACAGAGAAGAAAGAGAAGGATGCTAAGAATGCCAAAGAGGATGCTGCCATCCAGGCTGCGGTAGAGGCTTCCGAGATGGAGATTCCTGAGGCTATGTTAGAGACACAGCAGAGACAGATGGTGGACGAGTTTGCACAGAGAATTACCATGCAGGGTCTTTCCATGGAGCAGTACTTCCAGTTCACAGGCACAAACTATCAGCAGATGGTAGAGCAGGTTAAACCACAGGCTGAGGAGCGTATCAAATCCAGATTAGTGCTGGAGGCAATTGCTAAGGCTGAGAATATTGAAGTGACAGAGGAAGATTACGAGAAAGAGCTTGAGACTATGGCTGATGTATATCAGATGGAGCTTGATAAGGTCAAAGAGCTGATGGGCGAGAGAGAAAAGAAGAACATCATGCAGGATCTGGCTGTCAGAAAAGCAGCTGAGTTCGTTGCAGAGAATGCAAAAGAGAGCAAAGCAAAAGAAAGCAAGACTAAAGAAGATAAAGAAAAATAATAAAATCTAAAGTTTTTCTTAAATGTGAAAGAGTCACATGCAGAATTCCTGTAAGGTGGTATAATCTATTATGTTAGCAAAATAAGGATATACCACCTTATCATAAATGGAGGAGAAATTATGGCTTTAGTACCTTATGTCATTGAGCAGACATCCAAGGGGGAGCGCTCTTATGACATCTATTCAAGATTATTAAAAGAAAGAATCATTTTCCTGGGAGAGGAAGTAAACGATGCATCTGCCAGTGTGATTGTGGCGCAGCTTCTGTTCTTAGAGTCAGAAGATCCGGAGAAGGATATCCATCTGTACATCAACAGTCCGGGCGGTTCTGTTACAGCCGGTATGGCAATCTATGATACGATGCAGTTTATTAAATGTGATGTATCTACGGTATGTATCGGTATGGCAGCCAGTATGGGAGCATTCCTGCTGGCAGGCGGCGCGAAGGGTAAGAGAATGGCGCTTCCCAATGCGGAAATTATGATTCATCA
>JALETS010000262.1 GCA_022781395.1 Lachnospiraceae bacterium
GATTAAATTTCATCCAGAATACGATACCGCAAATCACACCGAGACCAAACAACCTGTATCCGGAAACATCCTCTCTATGTCTGAAATATTCCAGATACGTGTACAAAAACACAAAATATATCGGCATGACAAACTCTTCACAGGAAGCCCCGTATACAATAAAACTCCGGTTAGCAAGAAAAGCAGCCGATACTACAGCCAAAATCCCGGAAGCTTCTTTACCGAAAAATATATGATATATTTTATATGCAAAATATAAAACAATTGAAAAGCTTATGCTCTCCAAAATATATATACCATAAAATTTATCCGGTGACAAAAGATATCCTAATGTATACAGAAAAAATACCGCCGGACCTTTATGGTCAAACATATCCCTGTATGGAACCAGTCCCTGACTTACTCCTCGACCTATTGCATAATAGATATTCGCATCATCCCACGGATTCATCGTATATATCGGAGATGACTCACTGCACAATAACATAACTGTCATTGCAAAAGCCAGGAAAAAGAGATACCGAACCATATTCTCTCCCGCAGCCTGCTTTCTCTTATACAGAATCCAAAAAGTGGCAATTCCTGTCACAATCAGCCCGGCAATCCGAAATGGATATTCTCTGAAAATCGGATAAAGCATCAGCAAAATGACACTTTCCAATCCCCATATACAATGAAAAAGCCTGTCTTCTTTTTCTCTTATGACAACGGCAGCAGCAAACAGCAGAACATACAAAACCAAATATGCTACTGTCTGCACATGATATAGCGTTTTTGTAATCACAACCTGCGCACGAGCATCTTCTTCTCCACCGGCATACAAATGAATCTTAATACTGCCATTCCTGATATTAGAAGGCAATTCCATATCAAAAAATCTTCTGCCTTCTTTCTGCATCAGATCCCCTGCGGTTAGAGTATACTGTTGATTATTCACTTCATACATCACGGCATAGGAATCCGGTTCCAAGTCATACTCCGAAATTTCGACCCTGTAATTTCCCCGTTCCAGACTGATTCCTTCAGCCGTTGTCTTGTAATCCAGGGGTTGCTTATAATATGCCCCATAATTGATACAACACACTCCTACAATAAAAGCAATCGCTATTATTATAGGTATAAATTTTTTCACGTTATTCTGCCTGATACACATACACCGTACAACTCCCGTCCTCTGCGGTATAAACTCCCAACTGCTCAAGCCCCAGTTCATCCGTGTTAGACACGTTGATCCTGGAGAAAATATAGGTTCCACCCAAAGCTTTGAAAGCTTCCGGGTCCATATACAGATCGAAATCGGTAGCGTAGACCGTCTTGGCCGAGCTTACCACACTGTCATCGGTGCCGGAATACAAATAGGCCCTTGCCCCCCAGTCATCATAGTAGATGCGACTTGCTTCCACTCTTTCCAGGGCAGGCGCTATGACTTTACGGAAATCTTCCTTATACTGCTGGGAATAGAATCCCAGATATCCGTCCAAAGTAGCAATGCCATTGTATTCCAGAACAGCCGGATGCAGACCATAGGCCACAGACCATTCCCCACTATATCCAATATCTTCCTTAATCTTCTCAAACAGATCTACAGCATAAAACTGCTCATAGTTATAAGCATCCACTTCCGTACCATGATGGTACTCATACAGTTTATTATAACAGGTAGTATACAGATCATTATATCTGGTAGGCGTTACAATCACCACAAGCACCGCCACACAGATAATCCCGTTTGCCACCCACAGGGTAAAGATTCCCTTGTCATATAAACGAATAAGGAGCAGAAACAGCGCACAGTCCCATAAGAATGGATTGAAGAAGATCGTTCTGTTAAACTGCCATCCCTGAAGCGGTGGGACCAAAGCTTCCACCAAAGTTCTTAACGGTTCAAAATCATACAGGCCATAAATCACACTGTTAAAAACAAGAAACAGCATTACAAAATTGAAAGGATCATGGAAAATTTTTTTCCATTGTTTCTTAAACAGATAAGAAAGATTCTGCAACACAAAATACACCAGACAAATCGGCAAAATTACTTTTTCATGCACACCGTCTGCATGAAAAATCCCATGTTCCCATACATCAATCATCTCACCGGCTGCCTGGCTTAGAGTAAGTGATGGATTGACCAACGTAGACCTGATTGTTACCTCATCACTCAACAGCATCTGGCCAAACAGACGATATTCACACACCACATATCCGGCAGCCAGCACAAACAAAGCACCGATCAATGATTTAGCAATCTTTCTGTCTCGGATGGAAATCCAAATAATGGCAATCACCAGATACCCAAGGATAAAGATTCCATGATATGAGAAATAGGATACCAACGGATAGGCAAACAACGCCAGATACCACCCGGTCTTCGGTTCCCTGTAAATTCTGATCAACAGATACACACACAGCGGAATAGAGGCAAAGGCAAATCCGAATGCCGGAAAGAACCAGATGATCCCATAGGCAAATCCCACCATATAGATAATAGGGCGGTAAGTCATGTAACGATCGGGATATAATTCCTTAGCCAGCAACCGAAAAGAAAACATTCCCAGAAGAATCTTGCCGATGATTCCAAGCACATAGGCAACATAGGTAGGAAAGATCATATAAAGCATACTGTACAAGGATAATTCCGAAGGAAGATTATCCCTGCTGATGCCGCCTAGAAACGGAACATCCACCCCATGCTTCCAGAAGGTTCCCGTATTCTTAAGCATCTGATACTGTGCCAGAAATAGATCCATGTTATCATGAACGGCGATATAACTGTTTTCCCCATAACCGAAAAAGACCCCCGCAACCAATAGCAGGAAGCCGATGATCGGAAATAAGAACCAATATTTCGTCAGCCGGATAAACCATTTCTTCTGTAATAACCCACACATACCTTTTTCCTCTTACACTTCCACCGTGAAAGCAACTGCTACTGCTGCTCCGGATTTCCTGCTCCGGCAGAACGAATCCCCTTCTTGCGAAATACAAACAGCTTCTGTCCAAAGAAGTTCATAATAATAAACAGACACATTCCCAAAAGCATCGCAACATTTTCCACGATCACAACCGGCTGTGATACAAGCAGATGCTTTACTGTCGGTTTGGCAACTCCATAGGCAATAGCGTAACACACAATAATATTCAGAGCGAAACGCCAGGGAAGCCATTTATCCTTATTCTCTACTTTAAAGGTCAGCTTGCTGTTCATATAATAAGAATAAACGCTGCCTACAAAATAGGAAATACCGCTGGACAGCCAGTAATTGAAATGTGCCAGATTATACAGACCGGCCATGATAATCCACCCGATCAGCGTATTCATTACTCCTACAATTCCGAAATGGATCACTTCCATGATAAAATCTTTATATTCCGCATATAGCGCTTTCAACTTTTGCATTTTCTACTTCTCTTTCTACCATGACACATATGTCATAAATTAATTCTTGCATTCTCCGAAAAATCCAACTATACTCTAATATACACAATCTTCAAGTATTTATCAATAAGTCTCGGTATGCACTTTTTCAAAGGTACCTGCCGCAGCAGAAAGGTATCATGACCTATGGCATCATTAAAAGTTCATCACATCGGATATCTTGTTAAAAAAATAGACAAGGCAATTGCCTCTTTTACCGGACTCGGTTATCAGATCACACAACATACTCTTCGAGATGATATCCGCAAAGTGGATATCTGTTTTCTGGAAAAGGACGGCTACCGGATCGAACTGGTCTCCCCTGTTTCCGAAGACTCTGTGGTCACCGGGCTGATGAAAAAGTATAAAAACAGTCCCTATCATATCTGCTATGAAACCGAAGATTACGAAAGCGCCTACGAAGAACTTACAGCAAACGGTTTCATCGCGATAGATACCCTTACCCCTGCTCCCGCACTGCAGAATAAAGAGGTTGTCTTTCTGACCAATGCTTCCATGGGCATGATTGAGCTCATCAAATAAAAGGTTCGCCAAACAGCGAACCTTCCTTACCATATATAGTCACTTTCCTACTCTGCCTGCGCATTCCTGATATACATCGTAATAGTGCCACACTTTTTCTCTGTGAAATCGGACAGATTAAGACTCGGTGTATAGCACCAGTGACGGTCCTCCTCGTTATACATCACTACAACATCCATATTTTCAAATACATCCGTCTCATCTTCCCTGGGTCCATAGCTTCTGCTAATTGTCTGTTTCTCCTCGTCCCAGTAAAACACTTCATCATAGCCATTTACCCGGAACCAGTAATACATTGTCCTGTTCCCCTCCAGATTCGGTGCAAAACAGGAAAGCACTCTTTTATCCGTTCCCTCAACCAGATCCAAAGTTGTCTCCAGCATTGTCGTAATGCTCTCGCCGCGGTACGTAAAATAAGCCGCTTCCCGAAGCATTACTCTTCCATGGGCCGCCAGCATCAACAGAAGGCATAGAATATATACGATCCGTCTTTTACCGCTTAAGGCCTTCAGATTGCATCCCGTAATCACAAAGAAAAAGGCAAAACCCAACACACAGGGCAGAATATATCGCTCTGTCATAGAAGTCTTACTGTAGGAAACACACTGGGGAATAACAATTGCCGCAGTCAGAAGCAACTCCCAGCCTAATTTCTTAACCTGTTCCCAATACGTCAGAAGTATAAGCACCATTACAACACCGAATCTCATATACCATTTCAGATCCGTATGAATTGCCATGCTCCATGCCTGTTTATACTCCTCGAGAGTCAGACTCTCGTCCAGGCCTACATAAGAATAATTATTCGTCCCAATCACAAATACAAGCAGGAATATCTCTGTCGCGAAAATAATACCAAGAGCAAGAAGATATGGCAGCCTTGCCCGGATTGATGCCCATAGATTACTCCACGTCACTTTTTTCCCCTGCATTTCCACATACAGTACATACAATCCCACAAATGGGAGCAGAAGAATAAAAGGCTCCTTATAAACAGACATCAGAAAAAAAGCACCTATACTGGTAAATCCGTACCATTTTTTCCCTGTTTCAATCCATTTCAGCAGCAGATAAAACCCTATTGCAAACATCATCATGTCATAGGATTCCTGCGGTCCCAGTTTCCACCATACTGCCGACTGATATCCTACCATAACAGTCAGCGAAAAAAGCAACGCATATACAACATTGCATTTCATCTGTCTTGCGCAATAATATAATGCCACAAGCGCTATTACAATCTGGCATGCTTTCACAATTGACATAGCTGTCAGATTAATACCAAACACCGCAGCCATCAAAACGCGATTAATATAATACAAAGGTCGGAAACGCATTGTTAAATCATAACCCACCGCTTCTTTCAGGCAATCCCACAGGCTCCGGTGCTCAAGCGTCATCCAGTCCACATATTTGGCAAACTCCCAGTCATCCACCAGATGAAACCCGGAGGTCAGTGTTCCCGTGCCGATTACAACTCCGAACACAAGCAGAATAAAAAAGCTCCATATAATAACCGCTTCCTTCTTTCTGCCAAGCTTCTCCATGTATTTATATAGATTCTGCACTCTTCCTATCAGTCTGTCAGCCAGCCTTTTCTTTTCCAACATTGATTTTATTTACCTTTCATACCTAAATCCCTATATGTTCAGGCACTACAAAACATTAACCGATCTGACTCATGATAATATCTGCCATCTCACCTACATTCTTCATAGATACAACCTGACCCATATTAAACTTCATACCAAATTCCTGCTCTACTGCTGCCAGCAGATTGATATGCTCCAGGGAATCCCATTCCTCGATATCATCTGCCGTAGTTGCCTCCGTTACTGTAATACTGTCATCATCAAATACATCTCTGAACACTTCATTTAATTTCTCAAAAACTTCTTCTCTGTTCATATCTTCAAATCTCCTGTCTACTTTTATACTAACAATTTTCATTTTCTATCATACGGATTTAAACATTATCGTATTTATACTTACTATATCGGTTTTCCCACATTTTAGCAACTACAGCTTCTTTCCGTTTACCGCAATTACTGTATTTTTCCGTTCGTATTGCTCCGGAATCACATACTGCCAGACACTGTTGCCTTCCTCATCCTCAGCAATCTTCGTAAATCCCTGCAAACCATAGAAGTCCTTAACCATGGCGTTCTTGGCAGTGGGATAATAATACCCCATGATTGTAGTAATACCGCTTTCCCTGCATGCCTCCACAATACTGTCCATCATGGCGTATTCCATATCACGCTTTAACACACGACAGCTCATCAGCCACAGCTCCAGATGTAACACATCAAACTGCTCCGGCATTATTTCTCCCGTTACAGCACCTTTCTGTTGATATACAGCTACATCCTCTGCTCTTCCTCTTCTGCCAATCACTACAGAAACGACACCATTGTCACCAAACTTATCCTCCAGCTTGCCATACCGGGTGATATAGGCCGCATCAGCCGCGAACTGCTCAATATCACTCTGGCTATATCTTCTGGTTGTCAGATTGAACTGATTGCTCTTATTTGAGAGCTGCGCAATCCGTGCCATATATAGCGGTTCAAAAGCCCTGATAGTTCCCTTCATGTCAAGAGACAGCAGATATTCCCTGTAATCTCCAAAATTCTGCTGCTGTATTTTACGCTGTATGTTGGCCTTGTACATCTCATTTCGCTTCCTGTCATCCTCAGACAAGCTAACCACCTCAAAGAATCCTGAATGGTCCAACACTCTGATATACTGCTCCGGAGTTCCGATTTCCGGTACCGACACCCCTTTAACCTGACTCTTTATGATTTCTCTCTCGGCCGGATTGTCATCCACAAACACCAGGGAATCAGGCATGATATTAAGTTCCCCTGCAATATCCACGATATTTTTACTCTTAGGCTCCCAGTTTGCCTTTATAATAATGAAATCGTCCGGATGAAGACTGCCATCCGGATGATTTAAGCCCGCAATGGCATTATCGTATTCGTTCTTGGAATTTACATTCAGCATCACACCGATATCCTTCTGCGCCTTGACATAATCCTGAAATTCCGAATAAACCTGTCCCATCGGCGTTTCCTGTCCGATCTCCAGATTCTCCACACCATCATCACCTACGATGCCGCCCCATAGCGTATTATCCAGATCTAATACAAGTGCCTTCTTATTCTTACCAAAGATTGCCTTAATAATATTGGCAAGATTATAGGCAAACTCCGGAATAGCCTGCATACACATGGCATACTTATACATATGCCAGTACAACGGATCTGACCATCGATCCAGTCCGTAAGCAGAGGCCATATAATTCATATCGTTAATATAGAAATTCTGATGTTCTCTCGCATAACCGTAGAACAGTTCGTTCAGACGGTTAACAAACCGGATTCTTCCATGGATATCCACTGCATCCCTGTTCCCAAGAATCCTGTAAAAAGGGTACTCGAAATTATTCTGAATAACCGGACAATGATATGTCTCTGTAATCTTGTCCCACATAACCCGGAAATGCTCATACTGTTCCGTCAGCATGTCTTCTATCTGTGCTTCGCTATCTGCCGCACCCGGAAAAGCGGTAATATTTCGATTCGACGTATGAATAAAGACCAGATCCGGCGCAAAGGCACTAAGCTCCGGATTATCAAACATCACATCCTGCCAGTACTGAGCATACTCTGACTCATAAAATTCAGGCTGTATTCCCTGATTTAACAGAAATACCTCCAGCACACGAATAATGTCATGGGTTGTACTTCCACCCAGCACCGCAATCTTCTTCGGAAGAAAGCCTGTCCCCTCCTCCAGAAGCTGCCGTTTGATCTTCTTTGATTTTTTTAAGATATATTCACTGTCAAAAGGATATTCTAATTCCTGCATTTGCTTCATCCATCCGTTCATTTATATGTAACAACTACGCTACTAACGTACTGTTACATGATTCTATACAGCCACGCTATTGATTATGATATCATATTCTCCTTTGCCTTAGCAATCATAACAAGATATTATATTCCGGTATTATATTCATAATAACATAAAAAGGAACCTGCCAGACAAGGTAAGTTCCTCTATATCCTGTTCTTTGTTATCCTTTTTACTCCTCCGGTCTGAAATCCGCATTGACCAACCTCGCAACCATTTCCGCATAAACCCTGTTGCCTAACGGCGTCAGATGAACACCATCCTCCAGATAATCATCTGCTGTCTCTGCGTTGATTCCGCTGTCCTCAAAAGCATTAAAGAAAATAACATTCTCACCCTTATGCTGTTCATAAATATAGCCGGTGCCTCTTGCGAAATTAATCAACGGACCAAATCCGTAATCCACCGAATAGCCGTCGCCCACAAAGGTTGTGCCGTTAAAAATCTGACAATAATGCGGTGCGATCAGCATGATCTTGGCATCCGGAAATCTGTCCTGTAACAGAACAACCGCATTCTCCAACGCTCCCGTATAAGTGTGTACAGAATCCACTGCCAGAGTACCACCATCTTCCAGATATCTGCTCTGAGGAATCTGTCCGGTCAGGAAATCATTTACGCCATATTCTATGATAAAATAGTCCGTCTTATCAAAATCACATTCCTTCAATATCTTTCCGGCTGCATAATCGTCAAAGATCTCTGTATTGATATTACCCAGAATGGCATTGACCACTCCCAGCAGGCATCTGGAATCCCATGTGGCATAATTATACTGTTCCGTAGGCATCAGAGCTGCTGTGGTACCCCCCATGGCCATATTATATACCTTGGCATTACACTGTTCTCCAATGATGGCAGCCACACCGCTCTCCGATCTGTCATTATCCATGATGCTGTCACCCAGAATTACGATCTGCATATCGTAATCCCCGTCTTCCTCCGGCAGATCCTCGTCTGCTTCTCCGTCATCTTTCCCTTCAGTCTTTTCTACCACTTTAGACTGCTCCGCATCAGCTTTATCGCCACCGCTGACCGCCTGCTCCGATGTCTCTTCATCGGTTATCACATCGGCACCGTCTTTTAACTGGTTCCACTCCTTCTGTAGCTCCTGCACAGCCTGATTATTAGCTTCTTCCAATGCCAGACGTTCCTTCTCCACTTTCATCTGTGCATGTCCATAGGCAATTTCAATGAGTGCCAGGATACAAAAACCAATCAGTACGGTCAGCAGCAGGATATTGTTCTGATACTTTCCCCTTTTTCCATGTCCTCTTTGTTCCATATTTCCTAAGCTTTCCTCCAAACAATTAATTCTTTTCAGCTTCTCTGTATTTGCTATTCTATCACTTTTTCTCCTGTTTGAATATCCCGGTTTCCCTTTATTAAATATTATTTAAGAACTTTTCATAAATCTTAAGAATTGCTCCGCATTTCTATTTGTACCTAATCGTACTATAGTATATAATAAAATAGTTAAAATTATGCCACACATAAAGTGTTATTCACAGTCTGTTACGAAAGGAATCTGCTCATGGCACTGATGAATCCCGGGTCTGATCCCACAACAGTGGTTCTGCCCTCCAGACATTATCATAAATCAAAAAGCACAAGGAATTCTTCCTTTGGAAGATCACTCACGCTGCAGCGTCTGCTCTTCCTTATTTTTACGTTGCTTTTCTATTGCATCGAATTATTATGGATCAAACCGGTGGACGGCATTAATGATGACTGGGGCATGTACAGCACTTTATCCGGTGCCTATCTGGGCTATCCGGATGCCCATGTGCTCTTTTTCCTGTATCCGCTATCCTGGTTATTGTGCCAGCTTTACAAATTGTGCAGCTTTATTCCCTGGTACGGGCTGTTCCAGCACGGTGTACATATTGCCTGCATATACTGCATCTACGAACGTGCCATTGCACTATGGCGCAGACACAACATCACAGATGCTGTCTGGAAGCCTGCTTTGCTGCTTCTAAGCGGCTTATTCTTCCTTGTAGATCTCAATATGATTTCAGAAGCCCAGTACACTACCACCGCAGGTTTTGCCGCAGCCACAGCACTTTTCTGTTTTATCACTACCCGTATGAATTCCACTGTGCCGGAATTTCTGAAACAGAATATTCCCACTTTCATTTTCGCACTGATCGCCTACAGTATGCGTCAGAACATGCTCTATCTGATCCTGCCTATGGCAGGCATGCTCTGGCTGTCTAAATGGATCATTGCATGCCGGAACGGCACGGAACAGATTGCGCTGAAGCTCTGGAGCTGCGCCCTGATCCTTCTGGTCGGTATGGGACTGCTGATGGGACTGCATCTCGTTGCTTATTCCGATACACAGTGGGCTGATTTTCGCAAGATTAATCATTATCGGGAACGGGTCGGCGATTTCTATACCTGGCCAGAATATGAAGAATGTAAGAAAGAACTGACTGCACTTGGCATTTCCGAAACAGACTATATGTACAGGAAGGCCGGTGCTCCTTATATCGGGTATAACATGTCTGTGGATGACTGGAAACAAATGCATGACATCGCCCGGGAATGTTATCTGAAACGTACCGACGTCAAAAGCCGCATCAAAAATATCATCACAGGAAACATTACGGTATTTTTCTATCAGGATGGCATGCAGCCCGCCAATATCATGCTGGCATTTCTGTTGGTCATGACTTTTATCCTGATCCTGCTCAGACGGAACTATTCTGCCCTACTGGTATATCTCTTCTATCTGTTCGGGCGCATGGTAAGCTGGGGATATGTACTGTATGAAGGCCGTTTCCCCAAACGGATCTCCCAGCCTCTGATCGCTGTGGATTATATGATACTGCTTGGCATTCTGTTTAGTTTTAACCTGCTTTGTCTGGAGAAACTGAAGCGTTATCCGCTTTATCTAGGCTGCATACTGATATTCAGTGCGGTATCACTTGTCTCTACCAAGACTGATATCGATGCGAACTATCATTCCAAACAGGCCAACTGGGAAGGATTAAAAGACTACTGTCACTCCCATCCGGATAGTTTCTATATCTGGACCTATGCCGGCAATACTCTGGATAACTATTGCGAATCACCCTTCGACTTGTCTCTGGATACCTACAATAACTTTTTCTATACCAACTGGGGTGTAGTATGCAATCCCAACAGCAGGAAGAAGCTGGAAGCCCACGGAATCGGGGAATTCGGACGTGATCTGGTAGAAAATGAACATGTCTATTTTATTCTGGAAGAAGCCCCTTACCCGGAGGAGCATCCGGTCATCATGTATCTGCGGCACAAATATGATGCCACACTGCAGCAGACAGACAGTTTTACCGCCGGAACTTCTACCTATAATGTATATCAGCTGCGGCCTTGACCGCAGCTTTTTTGCTTAATTATGTCTCAACATTTAGGGAAAAACGTGTCAGCATAAGAACCGTTATTGCCAGCATGACAGGATACATATACCGTACCAGCACACAAGGCCCCAGCAAAAGCGTTCCCACCAGGGCAATCAGATAAACGACCGGCATCAATCTCTTATATCGTTTCAAACCAATACAGATCAGCATATAATACAGCAGCATGTAGCAGTAAAAGGCAGGCTGCATGACGACAGCCAGTGGTGGAATGAACCGCCACACTGCATCTCCCGCACCGAAGAAACGATATACAGACTGCAGGAACTGCAGCTTCTGATGCCGATAATAGCCCGGTACCAATACATCAATGTATTCCTGCTGATCACTTGGGTAGGTAATCTGCAGATATCCCTTAGAATAAGAATATACATCAAACAGATAACTGGTATCTTCCAGATACCACATTCCCTTATTTTTCAGTAA
>JALETS010000266.1 GCA_022781395.1 Lachnospiraceae bacterium
CAAAACAGTTAGTGCTGGTGGCGGGACTTGAACCCGCACGAAGTTGCCCTCGTCAGATTTTGAGTCTGATGCGTCTGCCATTCCGCCACACCAGCATTTCCAACAACCGAGATATATCTTATCATAACCTCAGGTTGTTGGCAAGTTATTTTGTTAAAAATCAAACTTTTTGTAAATATCAAAGCAATCGAAAGTAGCAAAATAATCCTTCGGTGTCTCGGCACGTCTGATCATCTGCACACTGCCATCCTCTTTTAAGAGTAGCTCCGCAGATTTTAATTTGCCGTTATAATTATAGCCCATAGCAAAACCGTGTGCACCGGTATCGTGGATGACCAGATAATCACCCATGTCAATCTTCGGCAGTTTCCTGTCGATTGCAAATTTATCATTATTCTCACACAGTGAGCCTGTTATATCATACACATGATCACAGGCAGCATCCTCTTTGCCCAGCACCGTGATATGATGATAAGCACCATACATGGCGGGACGCATCAGATTCACAGCACAGGCGTCTACACCGATATATTCCTTATGCGTATGTTTCTCGTGGATTGCCTGTGTAACAAGCGCACCATAAGGTCCCATCATAAAACGCCCCATCTCTGTATAGATTGCCACATTCCCCATGCCTGCAGGGATCAGCACTTCATCATATACCTGATGTACCCCGGCACCAATCTCTCTGATATCATTTGGAGTCTGAGCCGGTGTATACGCGATTCCCACACCACCGGACAAATTGATGAACTCTAATTCCACACCAACCTTCTCTTTAATCTGTACCGCTATTTCAAAAAGTTCTTTGGCAAGCTTCGGATAATACTCATTGGTTACGGTATTGCTTGCCAGGAAAGCATGCAGACCGAAATGCTTTACGCCTTTTTCCTTCAGGATTCTGTATCCTTCAAATAACTGCTCTGTGGTAAAACCGTATTTTGCGTCACCCGGGTTATCCATAATACCATTACTCATGGTAAATACTCCACCCGGATTATAGCGGCAGCTCATAGTCTCAGGCAGCTTACCCAGGATATTCTCTACAAAATCAATATGGGTGATATCATCCAGGTTTATGATTCCGCCTACTTTGGCACAGTATGCATAATCCTCTGCCGGTGTATCATTGGAAGAAAACATGATATCATGTCCGTTAATCCCCATAGCATTGCTAAGCATTAATTCTGTCAGGGAAGAACAGTCACAGCCACAGCCATATTCGTGTAATATCTGAATCAAGAATGGATTTGGACAGGCTTTAACAGCAAAATATTCCTTAAATCCTTTATTCCATGCAAATGCTTCTTTAACCGCCTGCGCATTGGCTCTGATTCCCTTCTCATCATAGATATGAAAAGGGGTGGGATAAGTTTTTACAATCTCCTCTATCTGCTCTTTTGTTACAAATGGTACTTTTTTCATCTTTTTTCCTCCTCGTATCTGCTATCTGTATTATAATAGTAGCACTTCATCTTATTATTTGTAAATATGATGATTTAGATATCAGTAATTCATTTTATTGATTAATATATCTACTTCTTTCTACAAAACTCATTCCGGTATATTCTCAATCTGCCAGTCAATCGGTTCTACACCATGGGATTTCAGGAAATCATTACACTGGCTGAAATGCTTACAGCCGAAAAATCCTCGGTATGCAGAAAGTGGGCTTGGATGAGGCGCCGTCAAAATCAGATGCTTCGGATTGGTAAGCATCTGGATCTTGCTCTGTGCCGGTCTTCCCCATAGCAGATACACGATAGGCCTGTCCTGCTCATTGACTGCCCGGATAACCGCATCTGTAAACTCCTCCCAGCCTTTGCCCTGATGGGAGTTCGCCTGATGGGCTCGTACCGTCAATACCGTATTTAATAACAACACACCCTGATCCGCCCATTTCTTCAAATAACCGTTATTGGGAATATAGCACCCTATGTCATCCTGCAGTTCCTTATAGATATTCTGTAAAGATGGCGGTATCTCCTTCTGGTCAGGCAGCACTGAAAAGCTCATACCATGTGCCTGGTGTTCATTATGATAAGGGTCCTGTCCCAGCAGAAGCACCTTTACCTGATTTAATGGTGTAAAATGAAAAGCATTAAAAATATCCTCAGCCGGTGGGTATATTATTTTCTTACTGTACTCATCCTTTATAAAGGTATATAACTGTTTATAATATGGCTTACGGAATTCATCATTCAAGGCTACTGCCCAGTCATTGCTTAACATTGCCATCTTACGTACTTCCTTTCCTAACGTTTAGTCTGTCCGGGAACCCTTTCCTATCCGCAAACAAACAGGCACCGAATGCTTTGCACGGTGCCTATACACGCCTCTATAATCTGACTGAAATACCTTTCTGTCTCAAATACTGCTTTAGATCTATAATTTCCATCTCTTTGAAATGGAATAAAGAGGCTGCCAACGCTGCGTCTGCTTTCCCGACAGTAAATGCCTCATAGAAATGCTCCATCGTTCCCGCACCGCCGGAAGCAATCACGGGAATAGACACATTCTCAGAAATTGCTCTCGTCAGTTCCAGATCATAACCGGCCTTGGTGCCATCACCATCCATACTGGTAAGAAGGATTTCTCCGGCTCCTAACCGTTCTGCCTTCATGGCCCATTCTACGGCATCAATTCCCATATCCACACGGCCGCCGTTCTTATAGATATTCCATCCGCTTCCGTCCGTTCTGCGCTTGGCATCTATCGCCACAACCACACACTGGCTGCCGAACTTGTCAGCGGCATCACTGATCAACTGCGGATTCATGATTGCCGCGGAATTAACGGATACCTTATCAGCACCTTCCCGCAAGATTGCCTTGAAATCGTCAACAGTACGAATACCGCCGCCTACCGTAAACGGAATAAATACTTTCTCAGCTACCTTACGAACCATTTCCACGGCAGTCGCTCTGGCATCCGAAGATGCGGTGATATCTAAAAATACCAACTCATCTGCACCGGATTTATCATAAGCTGCTCCTACCTCTGCCGGATCTCCTGCATCTTTAAAATTAACAAAATTAACGCCCTTTACCACCCTGCCGTTCTTTACATCCAGACAGGGAATAATTCGCTTTGTGTGCATTGGTTTTACCCCTCAATCTTTAGGAAATTCTCCAATATCTTCATGCCAACCTCCGAACTTTTCTCCGGATGGAACTGACAGGCAAAAACATTTTCCTTTTCCACAGAAGCATGGACCAACGCACCATACTCCGTAGTTGCTTTTACAATCTCCGGTTCCCCGGCCTGTAAATAATAGGAATGTACGAAATACACATAAGAATCTTCCGGAATTCCTGCAAACAGTCTGCCGGAATTCGGATATTTCAGAGAATTCCAGCCGATATGCGGTATTTTCAAATCTTCTGTATCAGGAAGTCTTACGATTCTTCCTTTCAGCAGGCTAAGCCCTTCCACACCGGGTGCTTCCTCGCTGCTTTCAAACATCAGTTGAAGGCCCAGACATATCCCCAGAAAAGGAGTACGATTGGCTACCACCTCTCTGATTACTTCAACCAGACCATAGCTGTGCAGCTTCTTCATGGCATCTCCGAAGGCTCCTACACCCGGAAGGATTACATGCTCAGCATTCAGGATGCTGCTCCTGTCTCTTGTTACCACAGCCTCATAGCCCAGCGCATTCACTGCTTTCTCTACACTCTTAATATTACCGGCATCATAATCAATAATTGCTACCATGATTTACTCCTGCTCCGTTTCTGCCTCTTCAGACTGTTCCAGACGGTCAATGATCTCCTCTTCTTCCGGCAAAACATCCTGAATTGTCTCTTCTGCGTTTTCCGAAATCCCAGCATTTCCGTATATAATGTTTTCCAGTCTCTGGGAATAAGTTACATTATCCCCTGACGCAATGATATCCAACGCATCTGCCTCAGATACTCCGTATTCAGACAATTTCTCCAGAATCTGATCATAAATCTCATTCACTTCATCTGTTACACGATATTCATCAGCCTTAGGAAGAAGCTTCTGATGAATGTCCACACCGGAAATCAGAGCATCCAGTGCCTCTAACGGCATATTCAATTTCTGATAATTCTCATAAGAATCAAGCTTGCGTCTCATCTGCAGGATTGTGCTGCTCTTTTCTAAAATCAGTTCATCCTCTTCGCTTAAGTTCTTTCCATATAGTAAATCAAATACCTCATCATATTTCTGATTGTCATAAGCAACTCTGGCATCCCGCTTTTGCATATAATTTGGAAGGACTCTGGATATCACAATAATACAAGCAGCTATTGTTGCACAGTATAAGAATACGGTAATAACCTTCTTTCTGGAAAGTTTTTTCTCCGCTACTGCAGGTACTTCTTCCGGATTCTTTTCCTTCTTCTTTTTCTTCGGCTTCTTCTTTTTGCCCTTTCCCTTATCTTCTCCTTCTGCTTCCTCGTCCTCTCCGCTTTCCGCTGTCGCCTTTTGGGATTTCTTGGCTTTCTTTTCCTTCTTCTTTTCTTTCTTACCCTTTTTCTTCTCTTTCTCCTGATCTTCCTTATTTAGATCATCCAAAACCTGCTGGTTTTCTTCTGAAAGATTACCTAACAACAAATCATCCGTATCGGCTTCACTGCCACCACTGTTATCCGGAACCTCTTCATCCTCTTCCGTCAGGAAATCCAAAAGTTTTGCAAAGAAACCTTTTTTCTTAGATTCTGACGCTTCATCTGCTGTATCCTCCAGCAAACTTTCCAGCGCATCATTTTCTCCTTCTGCAACGACACTGCCACTCTCAGAGCCATCTTTCTTTCTTCTTCTCTTTTTCGGTTTCTTTTCTTTTTTCTTCTTTTACTTTTTAGCTCCTCTATTCTCTTCTCTCTCTTCCAGTTCCTCCTGAGTCAGTTCACGAATATTCTCAGGTTCTCCCTCTACTGCCTCTTCACCGGAAAAGAAATCAAATGCCTCATCAACATTCTCGCCATCTCCACCTTCCGGTACACTCTCCAGCATGGCCAGCATATCATCATCTACCGAAACTCCCTGATCAGATTTTTCTAACAAATCATTGATTTCAGACAAATCTTCATTTTGTTCCAGTCCCTCCTGCAAAGAAGATAGATCATCATCGCTCTCTCCAAAATCCTCTAAAGCTAAATCATCTGTCTGGGACGTATCATCCGCAGTTAACAAATCATCTGTAGGAATAGAATCGGATCCCATAGCTTCTGACTCATCAGCATCCGTAATCTCGTCATCTAATATAAGATTACCACTCAGCAGACGTTCAATCTCTTCTTCCGACATATTACCATCTGCTGCATCTTGCTCCTGCACAGGTTCTTCTATAGATAACTCATCCAAAGACGCGCCATCCAATAAGTCATCACTCAGCTCACCTTCACC
>JALETS010000029.1 GCA_022781395.1 Lachnospiraceae bacterium
TTTTAACGTAGGAAATACATCAAAAAACTGCTTAGACATCACAAACCATGCCTTTCTCTCAAACTATGAAAAATTCGTCGCATTATTCTCCCCAATGCAATAATTCTTCCCGCAGGGTATCTAACAACTGATCCTCCGGTACCTTCTTCACGATCTCACCGCGCTTGATCAGAAGTCCTTCTCCCTGCCCGCCTGCAATACCGATATCTGCCTCTTTGGCCTCTCCCGGACCGTTTACCGCACATCCCATAACAGCCACCTTAATGTCCAGC
Source organism: Lachnospiraceae bacterium (assembly GCA_022781395.1). Classification (GTDB taxonomy): domain Bacteria; phylum Bacillota; class Clostridia; order Lachnospirales; family Lachnospiraceae; genus UBA3282. Next base: position 273 of record JALETS010000029.1, read on the forward strand.
GGGATATCAGCCACCATAGCTTCAACCTGATTAGCAAGCCCGATTAAATCAATGCGTGTTCTGCCGCAGGTAGGGCAGGATACTACTTCAATACCGCCCTTTCGCAACCCCAGTGTCCGCAAAATCAGCTTGGCGGATTTAATCTCTTCCACGGGATCTCCGGTTAGCGACACCCGGATTGTATCACCGATACCCTGATTGAGAATGATACCAAGTCCAATGGCTGATTTGATATTGCCGCTTTGTACCGTGCCGGACTCCGTAATACCCACATGCAGCGGATAGTTCGTCTTTTCAGCCAGTATCTCATGGGCCTTCACGCACATCATCACATCGGAAGATTTGATACTGATTACCATATTGTCATAGCCCAGATCTTCGATGATACCCACTTTATCCAGTGCGCTTTCTACGATTCCTTCTGCGGTCACACCATGATACTTCTCTACCAGTTCCTTTTCCAGAGAACCGCTGTTTACCCCCACACGAATCGGGATATTCCGCTCCTTTGCCACGGCTACCACCGCTGCCACTTTCTCCCTGCTGCCGATATTGCCGGGATTGATACGTATTTTATCCGCGCCGTTCTCCATGGCTGCAATCGCCATCTTGTAATCAAAATGAATATCCGCTACAAGCGGAATATGAATCTGTTTCTTAATCTTTCCAATCGCCTCTGCTGCTTCTATGGTAGGCACCGTACAGCGGATGATCTCACAGCCTGCCTTTTCCAGCCTGAGAATCTGAGCCACGGTGGCTTCCACATCTTCTGTCCTTGTGTTGGTCATGGACTGGATCAGGATTGGATTGCCTCCACCAATGATCTTATCCCCTATTTTAATTACCTTTGTATGATCACGATACATATGAATACCCATGCCTTTCCTGCTTAATCAGATACCGTCTACGCTATGTTCGCGATATCTCTCTATCTGATTAATTGTAATGCTTTAATCTCAGATAATTATACATGAATTTCATCTAAAAGTACACTCTGTTAAGAAAACCTGTTTCTCCACTTTCCTGATAAATTGGTTCCTATATGTACTCCTTCTCCACCACCCACGGTCATTTCCTATCAAATCTCTCCAAATATCTTCCACTACCTGATACCGTTTCGCCGGGTCTTCTTCCATACATTTGCGAAGCACCTTCTCCATTTGCCCGCTGACAGCAGAAGCATAGCTTGCTATAGGCAACTCTGTATATGGGGGATATGCCGGGTCTGCACCGGTAAGTATATAGTACATTATCTTACCAAAGGCATAAATGTCGCTTCGCTCATCCGCATAAGCTGTATAACCCTCCCTCTTCATTTGCTCCGGTGCTGCATATCCCACACTGAACGCGTCACGCCGCTCCTTACTTCCACTGTAATTGCGATAATAGGCAGCACCGAAATCCACCATTCTGAGATTGCCATTCGGACATACCATAATGTTATCCGGCTTTAAATCCTGATATATAACAGGCGGTTTTCTTGTGTGCAGATATTGCAGTATGGACAATAATTGCTCTGCCCACTTCCCGGCCTGTTTCTCACTTACCATTCCGGAGCGCTTAATATAGTTATGTAAACTTATCCCTTCTATGTATTCCATAACCAGATACCATGCTTCGACCCATAGCAGATCATATACGACCGGGAGCATGGGATGCTGCAGTCTTTGCAGAAATTCTGCCTCTTTTTTAAGCTTCTCTTCTGCCTCCCGACTACCGTTCCACACCCTTTTCATAGCCACAAGACGATGCAGTACGGAATCCTCTGCCAGATATACACAGCCTTCGCCGCCCCGGCCAAGGGCTTTTATCAGTTTGTACTTTCCAATATTCATCATGCCACCTTGATGTAGATAGCCGACAGATTATCCCGTTCTCCCCGCTTCATACAGGCTGTGCTGATTTCTGTCAGTCTCCGTTCCATCTGCCTTTCTTCCAAGAGCCTGTCCGGGCACAGGATATCTGCCAGCTCCTGATTCGTTACACAGTGATAGAATCCATCACTGCATAATAAAAAAGCATCCCCTCTTTTCAGTGTCCCCATCCGGTAATCAGGTCTGAAATACCCAAAGCTTCCTACACATTTGGTCAGTTTGTTTCGCTCCTGCACATGATCCGTTGTCATAGATTCCATCAATCCAAGTTTGCTGCTCTTCTTATAACTTTCACGGTTGAATTTTCCCCTTGACCTTATCCGGTAGATTCTGCTGTCCCCCAGATGCCAGATCAGATAGATATCCTCCCATAATACAAGCACCGACACTGTTGTACCCATATCCAGTCGTTCTCTCCCGGCATACTGCCGCATCTGTTCCTGCACATGATACACCATTCTGTCCAAAGACCTCCTGATCATCCAGTATGGTTTTTTCTTATGGATTGACCGCATAAGAGAACCGTAAAACCATTCCTGCAACCTTTCTGTCATATAGCCACTTGCAGTCTCCCCCTGCTGCAATCCACCCATTCCGTCACAGACTGCTGCCATCAGAACTCTTCCTCGTCCGGTCAGCACCTGCTGTAATGTAAGTGAATCCTGATTACAGGCTGCTACACTGCCGCGATTCCAGTATACTGCTGTTACATATTGCATAAACTTTACCACGCTCCTTACAAAACACTTGTTATGAAATCAATACTCTGCCCTGTTACTTGAAATACTGCGGGAAGCCCGCGGACTTCTTTAGATTTCCGAATGAAATCTGATGTGCTAATTATATTACAATCCGGGCTGCTATGCAACCCGGAATTCCTTATATTCATACTCAACTGAAAAATTCTTTACTCTATTTCCTTATATTTAAACTCCGAAAATGCTGCTGTTCCACCTGTCTGTTTAGTAGAGAAAGCAAACAATCCTGCACGGCAACCGCAAAAATGATCCAGTTTAAAGAATAATTTATGTACAGGTCCTGCCGGAATGCTTCTTCCCTGTTCCATATATCCAAATTGTACTTCATCCTTCATATTGTTAAAATCAGCTTCCAGAAACAGTCTTATACTTTGCTCTTTCCATGGCATAATCTGATATTCCCGGCATATTTCTTCTCCGTTTTCCTCTGTCTTTTCTCCCACAACAAGGTAGTTTTGCCCGTCTCTCCTTATAATGGCAATCATTCCGTACAAGCCCTGCAGTGCACACAAGCCTGCATAATCCCCCTCCTTTATATCCCTGATATTCAGAGTTACCTCTATTCTGCATCCCGGAAACAGAAGTCTCTGTGTTAATGTATTTTGGGCCTGTTCAACATTGTGACATAATTTTCCGGTGCGAATGATAAACTGCCGGTTACGAATCTCCCAAAGAGAATCTGTCGGCATATGATTAAACTGCCAGACTTTTTGCAATACATGACTTCCCTTCTGCATATCATCATTGGCAAAGTCATCACTGGTATATAACGCCTGATATCTATATCCCGGCCTTGTACTTCTGATTACAAATTCCTCCGGAATACGGCCTGCATCTCCAAATACCGGAAAACCATCTTCAAACCGAATCGGAACCAATATGGGAATACGTCCTACTGCACCACTATCCTGAAAAAGTACTGCATACCAGTCGCCCCATGGTGTATCAACAATACCTCCCTGTGCAACTCCCTGATTACAATAATCTCTTGTATCTTCAAGAACGTCCTTTCCCGTAAACTCCCCTTCCAGACTGTCGGCCACGAAACAGGCCTGGGTTCTCATCCACATATCCCTGCGGGAATGAATCAGAAAAACATAATATTTCCCATTCATTTTATAAATATGAGCTCCTTCATATCCAAGAACAGGATTACCCCGGTCACTGATAATGATTCGATCAATGCCTCCCGGCATCGGTCCTGATAAATCCGACTTCAACTGTGTCAGATGGATTTCTGTATTGCCATATACAATATAAACCTTATCATCCTCATCAAATAAAAGGGAACAATCATGATAGAAGCCCTCTATTTCCCGTCTTTCCCATGGCCCCTCTACCTGATTTGCCGTAAAAAGATATGTCTTGTGCGTATCATTGGCTACGAAGCAAATGTAAAAGATGCCATTATGATACCGTAAACAGGGTGCCCACATTCCCTGACCATAGATATTGTGATTTTCTTCCAGATATTGTCCTTTCGTCCCATCCAGCCCCTCATACACATAGGACACCGGTTCCCAATTTACCAAATCATAAGAACGCAAAACAGCACCTCCGGGAAAGAAGTGCATAGTCGTGCTTGCCATATAGTAAGTATCTCCGACCCGGATTACATCCGGATCGGGATAGTCCATTTTCATAATTGGATTAACATTATAATTCATTTTCTCTATCCTTACTCTGTTTATTTGCGGTTACTACCCATTCCATACCTTTCCTGAAATATTCTCTCCAAAAAACCATATCATGAATACCGGGACCTTCATAATAGAGATGTTCTATCTTATGCTCCTCTAAAAAGCAATGAAATGCTCTGTTATTCTCTAACAGAAAATCCTCTGTTCCGCATGCCATATAAATCTCCGGTATCTCTTTGTTCTGCTCTATTAGCTGCAATAACAGCGTTTCCGGATTATTGGTACTCTTCTCCACCATGTCAAGCCTGTCAAAGCACCGGAAATAATATTCATAATTTGCCACTTCGTTCTTTTCCCCTTCTTGAATCCCGGCAATTTCATGAATAATCAATGCAGAAGATAACGCAATTATTCTCCCAAAGTTTTCCGGAAATGCCAGACCTGTATGCAATGCTCCGAATCCTCCCATTGACAGACCGGCTACAAAAGTATCTTCCCTCTTCATGGCAAGATGAAAGGTCTTTCTGACATACTCCACTAATTCTTTACCAACATAAGTCCCATACTGAAATCCGGTAGCTTCTGTATCCAGATAAAACGAATTCTCTGCATTCGGCATAACCATTGCAAAATGATATTTCTCTGCCAGCTCCGTTAACTCCCAGAAATCTTCTGCACTTCCTGTATATCCATGCAGAAAGAATCCGGTCTTAATTACCGGCTCCTTCTGCCCTTCTCTCGGATCATTCGGAAGGAACATATTGAAGTCCACATTTCTCTGCAGACATTGTGAGAAAAAATGAATTCTTAAGACTGCCATCGTGATTTTCCTCCATAACAGGCTGATGCCTGTCGTTTCAACACTTGCTACAATACTCTATGTGTGTAGCGCAAAAGATTTCAGACTTGCATTCCCGGCACCGGTATAAGTAATATAGATCGCACGGACACCATCCGGAATATCAATATTTTCCGTGTATGTTTCCCATACGTTGGAATATTCTATCTTAATACTTGCCAAAACTTCCCCATCCCACTTACATCGGATTTCAAAGACTCCGTCTGCATAACCTCTTGTGGTTATACTGATTTTCTTTATACCCGTACACACAAAATATTTGAAGCCCGCCGTTGCTGAATCCATGATATTGGCAATATAGCCCGGCTCTTCATCTCCGTCTCTTCCCTCCTGCACAATCTTCGGGAATTTATCACCGCCTACATAAACCGACGGTTCTCCGGTAAACAAATTGCAGGCAATATAAGCCGGATGTTCCCCTTCTCCCTGTAATGGCCCACCGTTCAGACCACAGGATGTCATTTCTACCTGGGGAATACTGCCATCCTCATGAAACTGTATTTCTTCCGCACAGCCCTGTCTGCTATACCAGGTACCGTTTGTATGCCTGTGATAGAATACATACCATTTCTCCCCTATACGGATAATACTTCCATGATTATTGGCCCCATATGCCGTCGGCAGCTCTGCCGGCTTATAGCTGTCAATGTGAAGGTCACAGTTGCTGACAATAACACCACCATAATGAAATCCTTCTGTCAGACTGTCTGAGACAGCATAACAAAGCTCATGCATTACCTGGGATGAATAAATAAAGTAATACCTGCTATCTTTCTTGCGGATGGAAGAAGCCTCGAAGAAAGCATGCCCTTCATATTCCGTTCCTTCGCTATAAGCTGAACCCGGCACGATAAACTTCGGCGCCTCCCTGACGGTAAGCATATCTGCTTCCAATACCGTTACCATGGCTCCGGTTCTGGATTTATCTCCCACACCACAGAAACCTGTGTATAACCATGTGGTATCCCCTTCTGTCAATACAGCGGGATCAAACTGGGGTTCATCTCCCTCCTGTTCCCCTAACCGCGTACCATCCGGATAGTGCACATAACCATAGAACTGATATCGTCCCGCAGGTGTATCACATACTGCTACCGATACGACCGAAACATGGTCAAGTACATAATACAGATAATATCTGCCATCCGGTCCGACGGTTACATCCGGGGCATACAGACACATCTTACCGTCCCGGTTTAACGGATCTGCCGTTTTGGGATAAATTATCCCCTCATAACGCCAACTGCCCGGATCGTCCACCGGGGCAGACCAACAGACATAATCTCCCAGACAGAAGACATGCCCGTTATAATAATCATGGGAACCATATACATATACTCTGTCACCAAAAACATAAGGCTCCCCATCCGGTACATATTCCCAGGATGGTAAATACGGATTAAAAGCTTCCTTTTTCATATCTATTGTCTCCAAATCCGGTAATGGCCGCTCAATGCAAGAAATGCAAACAGATACAGACAATTATCATAATATCTTCTTTCTCCCTCACGAAGCGGTGTTTCCCAGAAGCGTCTGACATGTTCCATAGCATACTTGCCATCTGACGCAAGGGATGCCTGGGCGTTAGTCGCAATAATCGCCACCGGATGCAATGCCTTTTCCTCTAACGCCGTACCATCGATCTCATAAATCCTATAATCGCCGTCGGCTGCCTTTTCTGAGAAAAAGCATTGTATCTTATCTGCACATTCTCTCTCCCACTCGTCTGCAGCAAACCATGCATAATCCAGACCGATATTGGCAGCCACACGATAGGCATCACTGTAAAACCAGTCATGTCTGCCTCCGAACTCCTGATAATGCCTGTTATGCGGTTTTCCGTCATAATCGGCATATTCTGCCGAAAGACCGGTATCGGGGTGACAGGCCTTCTTCAGATACTCCCGGCTCGCCTTCGCCGCTTCCCGCCAGAACACCGCATCCTCGGGATCTGCCCAGAGTGCAAACAGCTCATAGAAATGCGGCAGATGATACGACGGGTCACTCCAGTCGCAATTCGTAATAAATTTGATCAATTTATTGGAAGGCTCCCACATCGGTTCTCCCGGACCGCCGTCTTCTCCTTTGTGGACAGCTTCATGCAGAATCGCCCTTGCTTCCTTCGCATAATCAAATATTCCGGTTCCGTTCCCCCATCTGTTGGCAGCAAAGAACAATGCCATGGCAAAATATTCCTCACCATCCGGAGCCGGTCCGTAAGCATTCTTAGTACCATCCGTGGCACACGACCATGCAAAATACCCTTTATTTTCTCCTTCCGGAAGATACATATATGTTTTGGTCCATTTCCAGATGCGGTCAAACTCTTCCTTCTTATCCATCTGTACGCACATCATCATGCCATATGACATTCCTTCCGTCCGTACATCATGATTTCCGGTATCGGTCATATATCCCATGTCATCCCCCACCGGATAATAGATTCTCTCCTCATCCGTTCCATAGAACATTGTTTGAAAAATCTCTTCCAGACGCTTCTTAATTATTTCTTCTGAATATCCCGCCTCGGCAAATACATTTCTGTATGTGCCTGTCTGAAACGCTCCTGCCATATTCCGACCACCTTTCTATGAATAAGCAAGCTCCAGCTTTTCGAAAATTGCCTCTGTATTACTGTTCTGATTTTCAGCCACGGCAAATACGCCCATCGTACAGCCAACGAAGCCTCCTGCCTCTTCTGTCGTCATCGCCTCTAACGGAATCTGCTCTGTAAGACACTGTTGGTTCAGAAAACAGGTCATCTTTCCCTGTTTTCCCTCTATCCGCAGTCTGTAACTGCCCGGCACACAAGCCTCCCGGAAAAGAATGGTCTCATTCCCCTTTTCTCTCTTTGTGATTTTTACGACAGGCTGTTTATCTGCTCCACACACTGATACTGTCATATAATTTTCTGCGTTATAGAAATAGATAAGCCCTGCTTCCTCGCCGTCTTCCGGTGTAAAACACATGCCTGTTTCTAACGAAAAATTATATTCTTCCACTCTGACACCGATATAAGAAGGATTGCCTGTACCCGACAACGCATCCCTGCCACACTGAAGATACAGCCTGCCATTCTCCATATGATATCGTTCTTTCGGAAGCTGCTTTCTAAGCATAACACAGGATAAATCCAAATCCTGTTCCCAGCAGATTCTCTTCTCTCTTTTATTTCCAAATGTCGTATCCGTTACCGGCACTTTGCCTTCTCCCGCATAGAATACCGGCCAGTCATTTTCCCAGATAACCGGTACCAGAAAGGTTTCTCTTCCCAGAGCGCTTCTGCCGTCCAGCATTCTTGTTCCAAGCATTACCGCATACCAGCTTCCGTCTTCCATTTCAATCAGGTCTGCATGCCCGATATTCTGAATCGGGTATTTCTCTCCCAAATGCCTATGGGTAAATACCGGATTGTTCTTACAACTCTCATAGGGGCCGAAAATCTCCCGGCTCCTTGCCACACTGACACTGTGCTCATGCGCCGTTCCGCCTTCCGCAATCATCAGATAATACCAGTCATCCTTTCGATAAAGATGCGGTCCTTCCGGCCAGATTGCATTCTTGGCTGCACCGTCCCATACCGCATGGGCTTCGCCGGTCAGGCAGCCTCTTTCAAGATCCAACTCCTGAATCCAGATTTCGCAATCCCCATAGTATTTTGCGTCCTTTTTAAACCTCTGCCCTACATAGAAGCATTTGTCCCCTTCAAAATACAGACTGGGGTCTATTCCTTCTGCGTCCTTAAGGAAAACCGGCTCAGACCATGGACCCTGCGGTTCTTTTGCTGTCACATAGAATGTACCGCCTCTTCCTGCATTGGTTGTTATCATATAGAAGATTCCCTTATGATAACGCAGGGTAGGTGCAAAGATACCGGAAGAAACCTCCATGTCTTTCAGATCAAGCTGACTTTCACGCTCCAGGATATGACCGATCTGTTTCCAGTTGATCAAATCATCACTCTCAAAAATCGGTATCCCCGGAACATAGGTAAAAGTTGAATTTGCCAGGTAATACTTACTTCCCACTCTGCAAATGCTCGGATCAGGATACATTCCACGTAAAATTGGATTTGAAATCTCTGTGTTCATTCTGCTCTCTATCTCCTATCAGTTCTATAATCACATAATTCACTTATTCTTTAACACCACCCAGAGTCATACCTGTCACAAAATATTTCTGTAAGAACGGATACAGACAGATGATCGGCAACATTGTCACAATCGTTGCCGCTGCCCGAACGGAAGCCGGCGTAACTGTTCCCACTGCATTTTTCATAGTTTCCACCGAACCGCTCTGATTCGTAACAGAAGATAATAATTTCATCAACTCATACTGTAACGTTGTCAGGTTATCACTCATTCTGTTGTACAGCATGGCATCAAACCAGGAGTTCCACTGTCCTACCGCTACAAACAACGCAACTGTAGCATAAACCGGTTTACATAACGGAGAAATAATTTTCAGGAATATGGTAGTATATCCGGCTCCGTCTAACTGTGCCGACTCTTCCAGGCTATCAGGAATACCGTTCATATATGTTCTGATAACAAGCATATTAAATGCATTGAGCATTCCCGGAATGACATACACCCAGAAACTGTTCGTCAAACCAAGACTCTTGTACAGTAAGAAAACAGGAATCATTCCGCCGTTAACATACATGGTTATAACCCAGAACAGTGAAAGCTGCTTTCTGAAAAGAAATCTTTTTCTGCTGACGATAAACGCCAGAATAGCATTAGAAAATAGTGCCAGTACAGTTCCAATGACAGTACGTGCTACAGAAACAATTGTTCCGGTAACCAGATTATTCTTCTGCAGTACAGTGGTGTAATTCTTTAAGGTCCACTTTCTCGGCCACAAATAAATACCACCGCGCAATGCATCCGTACCATCATTAAAGGAAATTGCAAGTGTATTTAAAACGGGATACAGTGTCATGATTACAAACAGTATCATAAAAACGGTATTGCAAAATACGAAAAGCATATCAGCAAAACTTTTTTTCTTTCTATTCTTTTTTCCAATTGTCATACCTTTCACCTCTTAAAATAATCGTTCATCACCATTATGCTTTGCAATCTGATTTGCAATAACAATTAATATGATACTTACCAGGCTCTTGAAAATACCGGCAGCTGTACCAAGTGCATAATCACCCTGACTGATACCCCATTTCAATACATAGATATCGATGGTTTGGGAAACGCTCTGTACAAGTCCGTTTCCTAAAAGGTACTGGATTTCAAATCCGGCATTTAAAACATTTCCAACATTCATTAACAACAGAATCATAATTGTTGGCTTGATACCCGGTAATGTAACATATTTAATCTTGGCCCATCTTCCCGCGCCGTCTATCGAAGCCGCTTCATAAAGAGACGGATCGATTGCTGTAATCGCCGACAGATAGATAATGGCATTCCATCCGGTTTCCTTCCACACATTGGCAAAGGCTACTATGCCCCAGAAATACTGAGGATGCGCGAAGAAATTAAGAGGCTGGTCAAGAATGTGAAATTTCAATAAAAGTTCATTGACAATACCACTTGAAGAAAGTGCATCGTGTAAAATACCCGTAACAATAATCCATGAGAGGAAGTGCGGCAGATAAGAGATTGTCTGTACACTCTTCTTGCCGAATTTTGATCTGATTTCATTTAACAAAATAGCGAATACAATCGCCGCAATAAAGGTTGCAATCAGATTAATAACACCCATGGCCAGGGTATTTCTGATTACCTTTAGGAACGCAACATCCGAAAATAACTGTTTGAATTTATCAAGACCGATAAAAGTTGAATGTAATAAGCCATCCTTTGGCTTATAATTCTGAAAGGCCATCAACCATCCCACTAACGGAAAATAGCAAAAGATCAATCCATATACAACTATGATCGCAGACCAGATTAGAAGAACTTTCTGACGTTTTATCTCTTTCCACGTAATCTTAGTGGCTGTTCCATTCGTCTGTTTTTTCTTAGTCAAAGCCATTATTCTATCTCTCCTTGTTTTAATCAGAAAGGCAGATGGAATATCGATTTCATCTGCCCCTCTTACTGATTACATTCTAATTATTAAATTTAGCAGCCTGCTCCATTCTCTTATCAAGTTCTCCCTGCATTTCAGCCAGGAAGTCTTCAGGCTTACATTCGGAATAGACACTCATGTACTCACTCCATGATGCCTCGAAGTCATCTGCCATAACTACCTTCGGAAGGTACTCATGTTTCACTTCTCCCATCTTAAGCCATGCAGTTCCACCTGCCGTATCTGTAGTCAATGAGTTAGAATAAGACCACATCGGATACCATGATCCGGGAGCTTCACTTGAACCCAGCATATCAACATATGTCTTGGCTCCATATGCATCAAAAGTTGCTTTAACCTCATCATTCAATGTTTCATAGAACATACTGGGCTGATTTTCCGGCTTGGTCGCATTAATTCCATCATCGCTTGTACCATTATACTGAGGGAAATAGGAATAAGGACAAAGATGAGATGATTTATAAGCAGCATCGGCAGCCGCTGTTGTCTGCTCCTTATTACGGTAGAATTCTCCGTTATCAAGCACTTCATAATCCACACCTTCAACACCCCAGAAACGGAGATCGTGGATATCCTGATCCAACAAATCATTTACAAACTGTAACGCGCCTTCCACATCCTGGCAACTTGTTGTAACAGCAAGTCCACTGGATACGTTAAGTACACCGCCGGAATTATGCCACTGATTCTTGATTCCCTTATCAATCGTAATTGGTAACGGAACATATGCACATCCCTTAGAATCTAATCCCTGCTGTTTAATAGAATCACCGGCAGAATATGCGAAATCCCACCACTGGTCAACCATACCAAGCACACGACCTGTAGAAAGTTTTGCTATGTACTCATCATAAGTCTGGGTAAAGGACTCCGGATCAACAACGCCTTTCTTATATTCTTCATTTAGCTTCTGGAAGTATCTCTTAGCTGTAGGTGTTGTATTATAGTCAACAACTTTCAATGTTTCAGGATTTACAATAACAGAACCGTCATTCGGATATCCGTCTAAGAACTGCGGCGCATTCTCCAGACAGAAATATCTCCAATCCTCACAAAGAATTGTATAAGGAATATTTTCTGTACCATCTTCCATAGTAGGATTTGCTGCATTGTAGTCTTCAATTAACTGGAAGTACTCATCCAGAGTCTCAACCTTTGGATATCCTGCCCATTTCAATACTCTGGTCTGAATCCAGAATGCCTCATCATTGTGGGCACACGCCTTCTCTTCTCCCTTAATGGTAGAGAACTGAGGGATAAAATAAATCTTACCGTCATCCTGACGAAGCTTATCCCATTCTTCCTCTGTAAAGAGAGCCTTAATATTCGGATAATCATCCAGATAATCATCCAACGGCACCAATGCTCCTGCATCAATCAACTGTGGCGTGCCGCTTCCACCTTCTATAAAATCGGGATATTCCCCGCTGGCAATTAATGTTCCTATAGCTTCCTTGTCAGTCTGACCGGTAAGCCATGTTTCTTTAACCTTAGCCCCAACCTTCTCTGCAATAATCTGCTGAATCTCATTATCCTCATTAATTTCTGTTGTAGCAGGTGTTGCAAAGAATGCTGTAAACTCCTTAATCTCACCGTCTGCACTACCTGTGCCGTCTGCACTACCTGTGCTGTCTGTACTGCTCTCTTCAGAAGCACTGTCTGTTGATGCGGGCTTTGAAGAATCAGCAGAGTTGCCGCAGCCGGTTAACATGGAAAATGCTAACGAAGCTGTCATAATTAAACTTACTACTTTTTTCCTTCTCATGGAATAACCTCCTTTTCTTGATAAGTCTATTATATTTTTCACGCATTTTACTTACAATCGGAGGAATTATATAAAAAGTAAGGGCAAATTATAGATTAACTGTTCTGCTTCCTGAATTTTGCAGGGGTACAACCCTTTATGGCTATGAAACGGTTCACAAAGTAATCCAGATCATGATACCCAACTGCCTCCGCAATATCATATATCCGGTCATCTGTTCTTAACAGTCTGATACATGCCTGCTCTATCCTGTATTCATTCAGATAATCCTTGAATGATTGTCCATACTTCTTTCGGAACAGCTGTCCCAGATAAGCACTGTTAACATAGTATTTCTCTCCCAGTTCCTTTAAGGTAATATTCTGTGCATAACGTTCCTGTATCTCCCGTTCGATATCCCCTATAATTCCCCGGGAAGCATTATGCCGCAGCTGCACCAGATAATTACCGTATTCGCAGGCAAACCGGGTAATATGCTCCTTACTGCCTCTCATAATACCTTTTTCAAAAGTACTCTCACTGATCAGACGTAATACCTCTTCCTGATTGATCCCGTCATCCTGCTCGGAAGCGAGATGAATCAACTGGAACAGGAGATAATTGATATTCAGATGAATAATCTTTTCTGAAAGCTCCATCTTCTTCATTTCTTCAAAGAAGCTATCGGCACACGCAACAATCTTATCCTGATCATTCTGTTCCACAGCCTGTACTAATGCATCCAGATCCTTCTTGCATAATATGATGCTGTTGGCACCAATCTGCACATCCTCTTCGTAATACTGAACGTCCTTTTTCGCCTGAAATCCCTGAAGAGACCGAAGCCTGCAGACCGTTGTATAAGATTTGGTAATATTGGAAATATCTTCAACCTTTTTCCCTATCAGTATATTGACAGAAAATGACAGACTGTTCATCAGATATTGATGAAACCTCTGAAAGTATTCTCTTTCCTCCAGTTCCATAACTTCAGCCATATAATCGCAGTATAGAAAGCCGATGTCATAAATCTTCTCATGAGCGGAAACATCAAACACACAATGATCCGCATCCTTATCTAAGAACTCCAAACAAGTCTCAAATATACTGCGCTGGTATCCTCTTTTCTCTTCGTCAGTCATTTCTTCCGACAGACAGCTTTCATCCAGTTCGACTTCAACATAGCGAACCCCTGATGAGAGTCTGAGATTTTCTCTGATATATTCCAGATTCCCGGAATCAAATTTCCCAAGTATAACAGCTATCATATTGCGGGAAAGATATGCCCGTTTCATTTTCCGGCTCATCTGCTTTTCTGCCAGATGCTCCTTATTGATCATCTGTACCTTATGCAAAACTGCCAGAAGCTCCTCTTTCTCAACCGGCTTCAACATATAGGAACTGCATTCAAATCGCATAGCCTTCTGCGCATAAGAAAAATCCGCATACCCGCTTAATATGACAAAAAAGGCAGATGACAACTTCTCTCTTCTGATTATCTCCAGCAACTCAAGTCCTGTCATACCGGGCATCTGGATATCTGCAATGATCAGATCTACCTTGTTCTCCCTAAGAAATTGCAATGCTTCCAGACCGTCTGACGCCGTACCCACAATGTCAAATCCCTCTTCCTTCCAGTCCAGCAGTAATCTTAAGCCTTGCAAAATAAATGGCTCGTCATCCACAAGAAGTACTTTTAGCATACTGTTGTCCACACCTTTCCTCAATCCACGGTCCTGTCAGTTTCTACAAATATTTGAGCGGTATCCTTATTCCGACTATTGTTCCGACACTCTTTTCACCATCCAGTTCAAAGCTTACCTCATTCTGTGTCATCATCTTCAGTCTGAGGCAGGCGTTGATTATACCAACCCGGCCTTTTTCCTTTAGCATATCCATGCTTGCTCCACGCATTTTCTCCAATAATTCTTCCCGAAAAACTTCCTCCATACCAATACCTGTATCCTCAATCTCCAGACATAAGTCTTCCGTTCCCTTATAGACTCTTACGAAAATCCAGCCCGGCGAAGTTTTGCTCTCAATTCCATGCACACATGCATTTTCCACGAAAGTAACGATTGACATTTTAGGTATTTTATATTGCCCGCATTCCTCTTCTATTTCTATGCTGTAAGATAATCTTTCTCCGAATCGATACTTCTGCAATTCAAGATAATCCCTTACACTCTTAATCTCCTGATCAATCTCAACATAATCCTCTCCCCATTCCAGATAGCGCCTTTGCAACAGGGCAAGTCTTTCTACCATATCCGCTGTTTCCATTTCCTTTTTGAGAATGGAATGCATACGGATACTCTCTAACGCATTAAACAGAAAATGAGGATTGATCTGACTGTGTAAGGCAAGCAGTTCTGCATTCTGTCTCGCAACCATCATCTCCTGCTCCTTCATTTTACCGATATAAACAGTCCTGATCAGTGCATTAATTCTTTGTACCATGCGGTTATAATTTTTCATCAGACTGCCAATTTCGTCTTTTCCACGCACATTCTGAATTTCTACCAGTTTTTCATCATCCACCCTTTGAAACACATCACTCAACTCTCTGATGCGCATGGTAAAGGAGCGATTAATGGCCCAGACAAGAACAAACGGAAGAATCAGATTAATAAAAACAAGTAATATAATCAGAGGAACGCTGTCCTTGATCTCTGCCATCGTATTGATTTCCGCCCACAAAACATAAATGGTAAAATCAGTTCCATACAGGCTCATGTTCTGGGCATAACCAACCGATTCGAACTCCGTAAATTCTTCAAAATTTTTCTTTAAACTATTATCCACATTAGACAGGAGAATCCTGTTTCCACTGCATATGTATACCGGCATCTCATAATTCATCTTTACCAGGTTACGTCCCAGAGTGCTGTAATCCAGTCGGATAAGTGCCATTTTCCTACGGTCTTCATAATCGCCGTAATAGTTCATCTTCTGCGCAAAAAAGATACTTCTTTTCGCTTCCACGATCGGTACTCTGCTGGTATCATATAAGAATACTATTCCTTTTCCCAGATCAGAATTTTCTATTTCTTTATACCAGTCACTATTCTCAATTTCAGCAATGTTCCCACAGCCTCCACCTCTTACAATGGTATCATTATCCGAATACATAGTGATTCTTATATTATCCATACCGATTCCTGTATCAAACAAAATATTCTTACGATACTGTTGATAAGCTGTCACATATTCCAGAGGGCTCTCGTATTCCTCATTAAGGAATTCATTAATATACTGATTCATATTGACACCGTTTGCAATAGAATCCGCATTATGGATACTGTTGGCAAAGCTGTACTCCACAGCATTGGCGACACTTTCCATTCTGTGCAGTCTCTCTGCTTTCTCTCTTTGAAATACTACACTAAAAATAAAACCATCTGTCAAAACAAGCGGCACCAATACACAAAAAATATATAAAATGAATAATTTTTTCTTTATTTTAAAATTATCCATGTATGTTTCAATCTTATCAATTATCCTGTTCATAAAATACCTTTTCTCTAAAAGAAACCCACCATATCAAATACGATATGATGGGTCTTGTTTATGCATTGATGTGAAAACGATTAATAATTCTCTCCAGTTCCTGTATCAATTGCTTGTTATCATCTGACTGCATCCGGATTTCATCTGCAATGCGCATTGTCGTCTCACTTTTCTCAGCTATTACCCCTATGGCAGTTTCATTTTCACCGGCAATCTCCTTCACGGAAATGACACTGTCTGATATCTGCTTAAGAGAGTTATTCAAGGAATCCGTTGATGAATCCAGATTCATAATATCACTTCTGATGCTGTCTACAGCGACACTATATTCCTCTGATTTCTTTGCAAATTCTTTGAACTGTGTCATGACCGTTCCTTCCAGGAACTGCATAATGTTATCGAAACAACTCCTTACAATTTCAATGCTCTCATTTGCACTGATACAAATGCGTTGAATATTAGAAGCTGTAACTGTTGAGGTTTCCGCAAGATTACCAATTTCTCCTGCGACAACAGCAAAGCCTCTTCCCGCTTCGCCTGCTCTAGCCGCTTCGATTGAAGCATTCAGAGATAACAGATTCGTCTGGGAAGCAATATTTAAAATATTGTCTGTCATGGCATTAATCTGGGAAATATTCTGCAGCCGCTGCATTGCGTCCTGTACCGCTTCTTTGGTTTCTTCAAAGGTCTTCCAGCTATTCTCATATGCATCCTGCGCCTGCTTACACATCTCATGTGAATTATCAATTAAGGTATTGCTGGATGTAATACTCCTTTTCAGATTATCAAGCGTCTCCGTTACCCATTGATCAATGCCCTCTACATTGCTGTGTACATCTTCCACTACACGTTCCGTACTATCCAGGCTCGCCGATAACTCTTCAATGGTAGCTGTATTATCCGTTACACAATCTACCAGTTTATTAGAACATTGATCCAATTCACTCGTTTTCTCATTCAACGAGCCGCAACACTGCCCTAATGTCTCTATAACCGCCTGTAAAGATTGTATCATCATGTTGGTTGCCTGTGCAATACTTCCCAGTTCATCATTTCGATTATTATATTTCTGTATATCTTCACTGTAAGAAATATTACCGTCTTTAACTTTCTCCAACACCTGACCGGATACTTTAACAGGCCTAATCAGCAGATTAATTAAAACATAGGTAAATATCATCATAACCACGATGCCTGCAAAAATAATAACCACCAGAATCGCTCTTACTCTGCTTAAAGAAGCAAATACCTCTGATGTCGGATCAGTAAGGATAAATACCCAATCCCGGTCTGCCATATAATTATAAGATGCAAGATATTCTGTACCATTCTCATCATATCTCAGAGAACCCACATAAGAATCCGCTCCCTGACTCAGACGTTCCAGGATAGAATTAATATATTTCTCCTCTGCAACTGTATTGATACGCTCCGAATCTCTATGAAAGATATATTCTCCGGTTTTGACATTTACCATATAATAATTAAGCTGTTCCATACCACCGGAAGGCATCTGAGCAAGCGTTGCTGCCAGTCCATCTGTATAAATAGCACCTCCGATAAAACCAATAGGATTATGGTTATTGTCATAGCATGCCTTATACATGGAGATAATCTGTTTTCCGCTGACCGGAGATATCGTAATACCAATATTGTATACCCCGTCCACTGCCATCATTGCATCCTGGAGCTGTTTTAAGGAATCTCCCTCACGGAAGGTAATACCAATCGTTTTAGGATTCGTATGTGTCAATACATAAGTATCCCATTTACTTGTATATATTCCCTCCAGATATTCCCGGTCAGCACCGAAAGTCTCTGTAAACTCCTGCGCTTTTCTGGCATACTCCGGATTATCCGGATTAGCAAGAACTCCTGTAATCTCCCCGGCACGACCATAAGCTGTAAGATAGCTTTCCGCTTCGGAAACATAGTTTTCAACGATCTGCGAACGCTCCTGCGCGATAGTCTCCATACTCTGTATCACGCTGTTCTCCATATTCTTACTTAACGAAGTATCCATAACCAGATACATAAGCAGAAAAACAACGGCTAATACTATGATTTGTGCCAGTACAATCAAGGTAACTATACTCTTTTGTTTTTTCTTATGCATTTTTCTTCTCCCTACTATGTATATTCTATTTCAAATCTCCGGATATCATTCCCGTCTATAAATTTGAAAAATACTTCTCTCACATATAAGATTACCACACTTTTCGAAGCTATACCACCTAAATATTTTCCTTTGACGCCTAAAAATTGCTCTATATATTACTATTCCTATACCGAAAACTAAAAAGCCGGTGCGTTATCGCACCAGCTTCATAATATCATTATACATCACAAACACCATGAGCAGCATAAGCACCACCAGTCCGGCGAAGTGTACCATACCTTCTTTTTCCGGGGGGATGGGCTTACCCCTGACAACTTCTATCAGCATAAATACGAGCCTGCCGCCGTCTAATGCCGGAAAAGGAAGCAAATTCAGGATGCCCAGATTGACCGACAGAAGAACAACGATTTCCAGCATAGTCAGAATAGCGGAAGCAGTACCATAATTCTCCTCTGCATGATCATAACTGTCACCCACAAGTTTGGCAATGCCGATAGGACCCGACACATCCTCTTTGGTCACCTGCCCCTGCAATACCATTCCCAGACTCTTAAAGGTCAGCTTTACCCAGTACTCCACTTCATAGAAACCATATTGAAATACCTGCAACGGATTACATTTTAAATATTCACCGCCATTGGCGATTCCTATATAATAACGCTGATCCTCTTCACTGTATTTCGGTGTTACATAGGTCACACCCTCCTGTCCGTCTCTTTCATAATGGACTTCCATCGTCTCTCCCTTGTTCAACGATGAAATCAACATGACCTCCCGGTAGAAATGAATCCGCTCATGATCAATCCGGGTAATGACATCCCCCTCCTGCAACCCTGCTTCCATTGCGGCAGAGTTCTCCACCACTTTACCGACCGTAGGAAGATCTGCCCCTGAAAAAGCATTCAGGACCAGTGCTACCACAAATGCCAGTAGAAAATTGAAGAACGGCCCTGCAAATATCGTAGCAATACGCGACCATACGCCCGCTTTAGGAAAAGGAATGCCTTCACTTCTATCTGCCTGTACTGCTTCCTCTTCCTCCTGATTCTCCAATCCATCTTCACCCTCAAACAGACAGGCGCCACCTATCGGCAAGGGCTTTAGGGCATACTTTACGCCACCTTTGCGAAAAGAAAAGATAGTAGGCCCCATTCCAACAGAGAACTCAATGACACGGATACCATTCTTTCTGGCAATCAGGAAATGACCCAATTCATGTGAAATTACCACAACACTAAAAATAATTAGAAATAAAATAATTGTTCTGATCAAGATATTACTCTCCAAACTTCTGTTTAATAAATTCGTAAGTAGCTGCTTCTGTCTCCAAAATCTGATCTACCGTCGGATCTGCAATTACCTTGTGTGCCTCCATGGATTCCTCGATCAACTCAGGGATCTGCAAAAATCTGATTTTCTTCTGCAAAAAGAGGGCAACTGCCTTTTCATTGGCTGCATTAAATACTGTCGGCATGGAGCCTCCCTGTCTTGCTGCCTGATAAGCCAGCGCCAGTCCACGGAAGGTCTCGGTATCAGGCTCCTCAAAGGTAAGTTGTTTCAATCGGAAGAAATCTACCCTGCCGGTATCCATCGGTCTTCTGTCCGGATAAAATAATGCATACTGAATCGGCAGCTTCATATCCGGCACACCAAGCTGTGCCATAATACCTCCGTCAACATACTCTACACCGGAGTGCACTATACTCTGGGGATGGACAAGTACCTGGATCTGATCCAGTTCTACGTCAAACAGCCACTTCGCTTCCATCACTTCCAGACCTTTATTACACAAGGATGCTGAATCAATCGTAACCTTCTTACCCATAGACCAGTTTGGATGCTTCAGGGCATCCTCTACCGTCATAGACTCCAGTTCCTGCCTTGTCTTGCCACGGAAAGGTCCTCCGGATGCCGTCAGCAGTATTCTACTGACACGCTCCTTTCTTTCCCCGTTCAGGGATTGGAATATCGCACTGTGTTCACTGTCTACCGGCAGAATGGAAACCCCTTTTGCGGCAGCCAGGGGCATAATTATATGACCTGCTGTTACCAGTGTTTCCTTATTGGCCAGGGCGATTGTCTTACCCTGTTCAATAGCGGCGATGGTAGGCTTTATACCAATCATTCCCACAATTCCGGTAACCAATACCTCCATTTCCTCAGCTGTAGATACTTCCAGAAGGCCTTCCATGCCACACACTACCTTAACCGGCATATCGCCCAGTCTGGTACGAAGATCTGCAGCTGCCTCCTCGGACCACATTGCCACCAGCCTCGGCTGAAACTCTCTGACCTGCTGCTCCATCAGCTTCACATTGGAACCGGCCGCCATAGCGACCACCTTAAGATCCTTTTCTTTTCTTACAATATCCAGAGTCTGGGTTCCGATGGAACCGGTAGAACCCAGTATACCTATCTTCTTCATGTTAATAACCATGCCTTTCTCTTATTTATAAGCCGACACCGCCCAGTCGGCTGATCAGCACAAGTCCCCAGAATATAAGAGGAGATGCAATGATCACACTGTCGAAACGGTCCATAATGCCGCCATGTCCCGGAATCAGCTTACCATAGTCCTTAATATCATGGTCCCTCTTAATTGCAGACGCAGCCAGATCACCCACCATGGATACTAACGCGCCGACTGCTCCCAAAACTGCTGCCAGTACAAGCGAAATGTCCGCATCTGTACATCGGTTAATTGCGAGATGTGTATATATCACAAATAAGAGTGCTGCTCCGACTATACCGCCCACGGCACCCTCTATGGATTTTTTAGGACTAAGCCTTGGTGTCATCTTATGCCTGCCAAACAATACCCCCACTGCATAAGCACAGGTATCGCTGCCCCAGGAGCAAAGTAAAATAAACCATACAAGATAATTACCCTGTTGGAAGCCCTCCCGGATCAGGTAGATAAAAGAGAGCATGACCGGACCATACAGATACGCAAACATGGCTGCAAAAATCTTTTCTGCCTTATACTTAGGGAAGGTAAACACATACAGAAACAAAAGAAGTAACAGCGTCAGCACAACCGCAGCCATCAATACCGGATATACGCCATCCAGACTCTTTACGCCATCCGCAGGATACAACGCAGCAAACAGTACGGCATAATACAATACCGTCATTACCAGTCCTGCGACCACAGGCGCATCAGTCTGCTTATCCTCCGTACTTACGCCGCATGCCTTAGTCAGTTCCCTGTAGGCAATCATAGATATTCCACATAGTACAATCGCCAAAATGGCCCCACCGGACATAATCGTCACAAGTGCGATGAGTACCAATATTATCCCACTGATCAATCTTGTACGAAACATCTGTAACTCCTTCCTACGCTTCCTTTACCAGGCCATATCTTCTGTCCCTTTTATTATATGCCTCCACCGCTTTTTCTAATTCTTCTTTCGTAAAATCAGGCCATGCCACGGGTGTAAAATAAAACTCCGTGTAGGCTAGCTGCCATAATAAGAAATTAGAAATACGCAATTCATTACAAGTACGAATCAAAAGATCCGGCTCCGGAATATCATGGGTATCCAGTGTATCACTAAGCAACTGCTCTGTGATCTCTTCCGGTTTCAAGCTCCCCTCTGCAACAGAAGATGCCAGTTTACGCACCGCACGGACAATTTCATCTCTACCGCCGTAATTAATGGCTATCTGGAAATGCAGACCGGTATTATTCTTTGTAGCTTCCTCCAGTTGCTCGATACGCGCTCTGATATCCTCGTCCAGCCTGCTCTTTTCACCGAGTACGCGCACACACATGTTGTTCTTAGCCGCTGTTTTAAGACAAGTCTTCATATAATTTCGAAGAAGCCCCATCAAAGCATCTACCTCGTCCTGAGGTCTGTTCCAGTTTTCCGTACTGAAAGCATAAACCGTTAAATACTGTATTCCCATACGATATGCCTCTTCACAGATAACCTCTACTGTCTTTGCCCCCTGCACATGCCCGTAATTACGAGGCATTCCTTTACTCTTGGCCCATCTTCCGTTGCCGTCTAAGATAATAGCCACATGATTTGGAATCTTCATATTCTCTTCCATCACTAACCTATCCCTTTCTGTTCCCTTGAAAATGTCAAAAAGTCTGCAGCAAAAGTATATACCGCTCACGTAATATTATGTAAACCAAAAGCAGAAAAAGGGACGACAGAATCTGGTATTCTGCAAGCCCCTCTCTACTATTCTGTCTGAAATTACATAAACCGGCGACAAGCCATTCTGTTATACGGTAAGAATCTCTTTGGATTTCTCCTCCACCAGCTTATCAATATCTTTAATGAACTTATCAGTTAATTTCTGCAGTTCATCCTCTAATTCCTTAATCTGATCCTCAGACACTTCATCTGTCTTGGCAAGTTTCTTGAAAGCATCATTGCCATCCCGTCTTGTATTACGGATCGCAACCTTGTTCTCCTCGCCGCGCTTCTTCACATCCTTGACCAACTCCTTACGACGCTCTTCGGTCAATTCCGGAAATACCAGACGAATCAATGTACCATCGTTAGTAGGTGTAATACCTATATCCGACATCATAATAGCTTTCTCAATCTCTTTGATCAGGCTCTTCTCCCAGGGTGCGATCTGAATAATACGCGGTTCCGGAACCGTAATATTACCAACCTGCTGAATTGGAGTCGGTGTTCCGTAATAATCTACCTTAATCTTGTCAAGTACATGGGGATTCGCACGTCCTGCACGAATTGCTCCCAGATCTGTTGCCAGAAAATCATAAGATTTCTGCATTTTCTCTTCATATGGTTTTAATCTTGCATCCATTCTGCCGCCCTCCAGCTATTTTCATCATCATACGGTCACTTTCGTACCGTTAAATTTGCCCTTAACAGTATTCACAATACTGTTTTCCTCGTTCAATCCAAATACCCACATAGGCATCCTATTATCCCTTGCCAGAATAGAAGCCGTCATATCCACTACCTGAAGATTCTTATCAATTACTTCCTGAATCGTAACCTCAGAGTATTTCTTAGCATTCGGATTGGTACGCGGATCATCATCATATACACCATCTACTGCTTTTGCCAGCAGAATCACATCAGCATCTACCTCAATGGCACGAAGTACAACTCCCGTATCCGTTGAGAAATAGGGATGTCCGGTTCCTCCGGCAAAGAAAACTACCATATTCTTCTCAAAATATTTGTTGGCTCTGTCTTTAGAAAACAATTTGGTAAATGAGCCACATTCAAAAGGTGTCAGAATATTGGTCATCATACCCACAGATCTGAATATCTCCGATACATAGATACAATTCATGATCGTTGCAAGCATTCCAATCTGATCTGCCTTCGTTCTGTCAATATTCTCACTGGAACGGCCTCGCCAGAAATTGCCACCACCGATTACGATACCGACCTGAATGCCGTCATCCACCAGCTGCTTGACCTGCATAGCCACACCACGCACCGTCTCCTCGTCAAATCCTGTCTTCTTATCGCCCGCCAGGGCCTCTCCACTTAACTTCAACAGTATACGCTGCATATTAGTCCTCCATTCCGATACAATTTATTTTTTCTTCTTAAATTCTTCAAAGAAGGATGTCGGATTCACATCTGCGTAGCACTGAGAACATAAGCCTTCAATCACCGCACCATTATTGATCTGTACAGATTTTGATTTGATGTTACCCATAACAATTGCTGTTGTATCCAGAATAACCGGTCCATGGACATCAATATCGCCCTTTACCGCACCTGCGATTACCGCGCTGGTGGCAGAAATATTACCGATTACAACGGAACTCTGACCAATCTTAACACTGCCCTGACTGTTAACCTCACCTGTGATCTTGGCATTTTCCGCATAAATCTCAGCTGCTTTGGAATTACCCTGAATGGAACCCGTGATATTTAATTTACCTAAGATATCAAGATTACCATTAACAGTACCAATCAGTTCTAAAGAGCCTTCTGAAATAATATCACCCGTTATTGTCATTCCCTCTGTTACAACCGCAGTCTCATCCACCGCTACTCGATTCGTCTGTACTTCCATTCTTTTCTCCCATCCTCCGTTATCTTTGACTGTAATTATATCTTCTGCCGTATTCTCCGGCTCCTGCGGTATCTGCTCCGGTTCGCTGAATGCTGCAACCTCTTCCACCTTATCCGCAACCGGTTCCGACTCCTCCTGTATCTGCCCAAAGGCCGGCGCAGCCGTCGCATCAAATTCCGGTATTTCCTCCACATCAGAAGGAATCTCTTCTTCCACTGTCTCACCAATACCGATATTATCTAATTTATCCAACATGCTGCTTAAGTCAAAATCTTCCTCCGGCAGCGTTGTATCTTCCCGATCCGCTTTCTCTTCCTGCACGTCAGCCAAGACCGCCGGATCGTCTGTCAAAGTCTTCTCCTGCATATTTTCATCGGCTGCCAAAACCGCATCCAGTTCTTCCTCCGGCATCAGTTCATTCACAGCCTGGGATAAGTCTTCTTTCAAATCTGAGAAAAAACCCATTCTCAACATCCTCCATTCTTTAGTCATTACTTATATGATGAATCGGTTCCGTATCATCACTAATCGGAACGATCTTCGTATCTTCCATCGCCTGAATCGTTTCAATCAACTGAGGCAGTGCTTCCACCGTTGAGTTCTTATTCGAAGCATCATGCATCAATATAATCGCTTCATCAAAGCTCTCAAGATTTCCTGTACAGTTAGCAACAATCTCCTCCGGACTGATATAACCGCTGGCAGCATCTCCCGAAGAAACATTCCAGTCAAAATATACCATATTCCGCTCATCCAGATAGCCAATCAGGTCATGCATATCTACGTTACTTACCGAATTACTGCTTCCTCCCGGGAATCTGCAATATCTGCACCTTACGCCTGTCATATCATACAGGAACTCCTGCAGCTTACACAAATCTTCCGCATAACTGTCAACAGACTGATAAATCTCATTATACTTATGACTGTAGGAATGCATGCCCAGGGTATGACCCTCCTGTACAATTCTATTATATAACGGCCGATATTTTTCTTCCTCTCTTCCAACAACGAAGAAGGTTGCTTTTACATCATACTCATCCAGAATATCCAGAATCCTGTCCGTGTTGCTACTGGGACCGTCATCAAAGGTCAGATATACCTTTCGGGCTCCATCTTCCTCTTCCGCCATGGCATTTACAACCGCCTCTTCTGCACCTTCTGCTTCCTCTGCCGCAGTTGCGACCGATGACACTAACCTATCTGAATCTATAGTATTTTCCGACGTATCTGTCTGTTCAATAACAGTCGTTGTTTCTATCTGAGAACGTAAATCACGCAATTCTTTCGTTACAAAATATAACCTGATTCCCAATATCATGCAAAGCACAAACAGAATCAGTATCATAGAAAGAGGGACGATGATAATCAGCTTTTTCAGTAATCGGACACGCCTGCGCCGCACTTCCGCTTCAGTGTCTTTCTCTGACATCTCCACCGACTCCTTATTCATGCACTTTAAAATGCATTATTTCTTATACTATATCACATCAGACCGATTACGAAAAGAAGTTTTATCAAAATTTTATTTTGTCGGATAAAAGTCTGTTTTGTCGTTTTCCAACTTCTCAATATATTGATACAATGCATTATTTTCAAAATTTTGAGGGTTAATATCAAATAATTCCGTAATATATCCTTCTCTGAAAATCTCCTCCGGTGTTCCATAGCGTTCTATTCCGCTATTGCCTATACACAGAATCCTGTCTGATATACGTTTCGCCAGATCCAATTCATGTAAAGACATGACAACAGACAGTTCTCTCTCTCTTGTAAGCTGCTGCAGGGTCGCCAGAAACTCCAATTTATACCGGATATCCAGATAGGAGGTGGGTTCATCCAGAAGGATCAGTTCAGGCTGCTGGCAAAGCGCTCTTGCCAACAATACCCGCTGTTTCTGACCGTCACTGATCTGACTATAATCTCTGTTCTTCAGCTCCGATACATATGTCATTTTCATAGACTCATCAACAATATCCAGGTCACTGTCAGACAGGAGACCAAAACGTCCCGTGTAGGGATAGCGTCCGCTGGCCACTACCTCTTCACAGGTCATCATTTCTGTATACATTTTATCTGTAAATACAACAGCCATTTTCTTAGCCAGTTCCCGTCCGCTCATATCTGACAGTTCTCTTCCTGCCAGATAAATATGCCCCGATAATGACGGAAGCAGTCCGGCAAGACTCTTAAGCAGCGTAGACTTACCCGCACCGTTTGGACCGATCAAAGTCAGGATTTCTCCCCGGTCTACCCCAATCGTTACATCCTTCAGGATCGCATTTCCATGATAGCCCACCGATAAATGATCTGCTTGAAAATAGTAGTCCGGCATAGATTATCCCCTCTCTTTCTTCTTCCGAATCATAACGATGATAACTACCGGTGCACCGAAAACTGCCGTCACGGTACTGATACTGAGTTCAGTCGGAGCAAATACCGTCCTTGCAAGCAAATCACAGAACAGACAGAAAACACTGCCTCCCAGAAAGCATGCCGGTATCATGACAAGCGGCTTTGTCGTTCTAAACAGCTGCTTGACCAGATGCGGCACCGCAATCCCCACAAAGGATACCGGACCCGCAAAGGCTGTGATACATGCTGCCAGCAGACTGGATAACAACACCAGCATTACGCGAAGCTTTCGCAAATCCACCCCCATACTTGCCGCATAGCTTTCTCCCATCTGATAGGCTCCAATCGGTTTGGCAAGCCACAATATCATAACGGTGGCACCCAGAGTCACAATGCCCATAACCGCCACGTTGTTCCACGTAATGCCTGAGAAACTCCCCTTTGACCAGTTATGGAGATTCACAATATCCGCATCCTGGGCAAAGGTAACCACAAAATCCGTAATGGCAGAACAGATATATCCAATCATCACGCCACATACAACCAGCATAGACATACTATTTACTTTACCTGACATGATAAGCACAAAACCCATGGACAGAAAAGCCCCTGCAAAAGCTGCCAGTATCATGGTTCCGGACCCAACCCGGATTCGGTTGCCCAACAGAAGAACCATAACTAACGCTACTGCCAGTTTGGCCCCGGAAGAAATTCCCAGTACAAAAGGCCCTGCAATCGGATTATGAAAAAATGTCTGTAGTAAGTAACCTGACAGTCCCAATGCTCCGCCCAGGATCGCCGCTGCCAGGGCTCTTGGCATACGAATCTGCCACAGGATATTCTCGTATGTGGACTCTATTGCCCGTCCTCTCAGGCCGGCAAGCATATCCTCAAGCGGTATCCGTATACTTCCGATGCCAAAGTTACACGCAAGCAGAATAAGGAGCAGTGCAAACAGTAAACAAAAGGCTGCCGTATACCTGCCTCTGCTGCCTGTTCTCTCCCTCTTTTTCTTAATTTCTATTTCTGTGTTCTTATTGATACTGTTCATGCTTTCCCCTACTCAACCGGATACAGATACTTCATCTGCTTCTCCTGCTCCTCATCATCAAGCATCACATGAATATCCCGGATCAGATCGCCTATGGACATAGATTCCTGATACAGATTCTTCGTCGTACAATATACATGCCCTTCCTGCACTGCTTTGAAATCCGAAAGGAGCTTACACTTATCATACAATTCTTCCAGACTGTGTATTTCTCCATCAATAGCACTGTTATAAATAATATAATCCGCATCCTTCGCAGTGGCATAGAATTCCTCGATCTGCATCGTCATGGAAGAGGAACGGCTTTCCTCATCTCCCAGTTCATGATAAATATAAGTGCCTCCCGCCAATTCGATCATCTTCGGCACATAGTCGGACGCCTTACGTACATTGGCGGCACCATTATTGGTAATATAGAAGAAAGCAACCGTAGGACGTCCCCCGTCTCCTTCTGATGAAAGATCGGCCTCAACCTCGGCAAGCATCTGTTCCTGCTTGGCAAAAAGCGATTCTGCTTCCTTCTCCTCCCCTAATAGCACACCGTAAAGCTTAATCCACTCAACCCTTCCCAGTGGATGGCTCTCATAACTGGAATGGTCTACCAGAACCGGTATGCCAAAGGACTGCAGATTCTCCTTTATCTCAGGTGAATGTTCAATCATCGTGTTCTCGATAGCCAGCTCGCAGTTCTCCGAAAGTATCAGCTCATAATCCGGTGCATTATATTTACCGGCATAGATAATCTTCCCCGCTTCCATAGCAGCCACTGCTTCCTCTATATGCCAATCCTTTGCATTTGTGCCGGACAGTCGGATATGATCCAGTCCGCCCAGTGCACGAAACATGTCCATTGTTGCAGATGCCACCATATATATATTATCTACGGACCGGCGAAGAATCACCGCATCTCCTGCTCCCATGTTCCCTGCTACCTTCTCCGGCATGGACTGTGCCAGACCCGATAACAGTTCCTCATCTGATACCGACTCCCATTCCTGTGGCACTACCAGAAAGGAAGTCCCATCAGAGATTCCGATCAACACGCACCCGTTATCATAATGATCCAGAGTAAACTCCCGGGCATAGGATAAAGCTTCCCGTTCCGGCGCAGACCACTCTATAACATCCTGATTCGATGAGGCATCCTGCGTTATGACAAAATTCTCTGTCGCCGGCTCCTTCTCTGCGGCTTTGCCTCTACATCCGCCCACACACAGAAGCAGGCATCCTATTAAGATGCCCGCCGCCATTGCATAAAATCTTTTATAATATTTTGTTCTAAAATATTTTCTTTTCACCGACGCTTATCTCATTTCTTACACACAAGTAGTTTCCTAATACAGATTGGCAAGGTATGTAATTCCATACCCGTCCAGGACACGGTTCAGGCAGATATGGAGTTTCTCCTAAACAGTTTATCCCATGTAATATTATTGTTTTATTGTATCATATCCTGACATTTGAGACAATGACCGTTCCATACAAAAAAGCACCTGAAAATATTAACAATCGGAATGAATGCAAAAATAGACTAAGAAAAGGCACCCTGCCTATGCGGATGCCCTTTCTTAGTCGTATTATCTTATTCCAGTTCTTAGGTTGATTTACATTTTGTATGACGGAGCAATTCCCTTATAATATCTCTCCAAAAATACTTCTACCTTTTCAAATGCTTTCTTCATAGTGTTTTCCTCCTTTTCGTTTTGCGGCAGTTCCTGCCGGTCTGTTTCCAGGTTACTATAAAATTTTTGCAAAAATCTTTTTCAACGAGAAGCTCTTCATTCTTAGAAAATCTTCCGTGTTCCTCTTGTTGTACTTACTATACCACGTTGACTTACTATATTAAAATACATATAATAAATGTGCATCAATACCTATAAGGTATTGTAAATATCAAGACACAGAAAGGAACACACATGGAATTAAGACATATCCGCTACTTTCTCGCAGTGGCAGAAGAAATAAACTTTACACGGGCAGCAGAAAAGCTATGTATCGCCCAGCCTCCTCTCAGCCGACAGATTCAGGAACTGGAAGAAGAACTGGAAGTAAAGCTTTTCCTGCGAAAGCCTCATAATCTGCAGCTCACACCGGAGGGTCAGCTTTTTAAGCAATATGCAATTCGTGTACTGGATCTGGTAGCAAAATCTACCGAAGAAGTTAAAGAAATCCACAGTGGTCTTCACGGCACTCTTTACCTGGCATCGGTAGAAGGCCACGCGCCCAAACTCTTTGCCGGGTGGATTGCCGGATTCCAACAGGAAAATCCCCACGTGGAATATAATCTGTGGAATGGGAACTCTGATGATGTAGTACACAGACTGATGAATGGTCTGTGCGAACTGGCTATTATTATGGAGCCCCACAATGCAGAAGGTGTGAATGCACTGCCCGTCTATAAAGAACCCTGGATTGCCATGATTCCACAGGGGCACCCGCTCGCTGCTCTACCGGGTGACACGATAGATGTACAGGAACTGGCAGACTATGACTTATTGATTCCTTCCCGTGGGTCCCGCCTGGAAGAGATCAGTAACTGGTTTGAAGATAAGACAAAGGTCTTAAAGATTCGCTGTCGCCTGGCTCATATGGTAACAGCTTATGAATTGGCAAGCCAGGGCATAGGTATCGCTCTCTATCCCGCTTCTGCCCAGATTAGTGAGGATTCCTCCGTCTGCATCAAGCGGCTGGTAAATCCATCTGTTACCGCCTCCTATGTTCTGATCTGGTGCAAGAACCGCACTTTATCACATGTTGCGGAAGAATTTCTTACATTCGTGCAGGAACAGTTTTCTTCTACGAATATATTCTGACAAAGTAACATCAGACATATATGTAAATCTTCTCTGAAAGTGATAGGCCGAACATCCTGCTATTCTTCCGATCTTCTCCATATCAATGTCACCCTTCATATGCGCGAGATTTTAAACTACAGTAAACTCTATCGGTGTGGCGGACAAATATTCCTCATAGCAGTTCTGATACTCTTCCTCTGTTGAAATCCAGGTTTCATTCGATTCATCAAAGGAATTGGTCTGTCTTACAAAACCACCGTACTCTACATTGCCATCCGCATCAAATGACTCATATACACTGAACTTAGCCATTACAGCATCGCCCTCCGGTACGAAGAAATAGCCGGATACCCCATGCTGCTCGGCCTCCATTAAGATACCGTCCTTTACCGCCAACGGTCTTGCTGTTCCATCACTTGAGACGGCTGTAACATACCAGACTTCATCCTCAATCAGAGCATAAGCACCCGCCTGCATAGCCACTGTCTTTCCATCAGCGTCAACAAATGTATTCTCTGTAACCAACAGCACTTTACCATCATATCCATACATCTCTATATACGCATATGCCTGCCCGGATTGCAGGAAACTTATCACTTCATCATAACTTTCAAATGCGTTCTTGCCGGCAGATTCCTCAACAAAGCTGTTAGGTATGTAGTCTGTCTGCTCAACACCGGATACATCCTCCGGAGCATCTGTATTCTGAAGAAGTTCCTCTGTATCTAAAATTTCGTCCTCTGTTATATCCACTTGTTTATTACCACAACCAAACAACCCAACAGTGCTCATTACAATAAGGGCTAATGCAATTTTTTTCTTCATAATTATCCTGCTCCTATAATTTTCATAATCTGAATGCCTTATTTTTCAAAAATTACTCATTTCCTATCAAATTTCCAGCATTTGAATGCTTACATAATAATATGATAATAACCAAATTTGCAATAACAGACAACCCATAAATTTCCTCTTTACACGCAGTTATCGTTCTGCTATTATAAACACAAACATATGTTCTATTTGGAGGTGATGATATGGAAGAACAGCCTGCTAAAATGGGCGAGCCATCTGTTGCCAATATACCGATTCAGATGCTTGCCATTACAGACCGTAACGGCAGACTCACTCCGTTGTGGTTCCGGTTTGAAACAGAAGAACATCAAATTGAAAAAATAGGAATTGAAAAAACAATCTCCCGCGATGAAAGTCGTTGCATCGGAATTAGAGAAAAACGATTTATCTGCTCTGCAATTATTCAGGATCAAAGAAGAATATTGGAAATCCGCTATAATGTAGAAAGCCAGAAGTGGCGCATCTTCCAGTTTTTATCATGATGCCACCCGAAAGATATGTATTTCACATTGATGCCAACAGTGCTTTTTTAAGCTGGAGCGCATCATACCTTACAAATGTATTGGGAAAGCAGCCGGATCTCAGGACAATCCCCAGCATCGTAGGCGGGGATCAGGAGAAACGACACGGAATCGTTCTGGCCAAAAGCATCCCCGCTAAAAAGTATAATATTCATACAGGAGAGGCAATCGTTACTGCCCTGCAGAAATGTCCCTCTCTCGTTGTAATCCCGCCCGATTACGGACTGTACGTAAAATCATCCAGAGCATTGATTGAAAAGCTCAGATACTATTCGGATCAGATTATTCAGTACAGCATTGATGAAGCATGGGTTATTTTTGATGGATTTGAAACCATTTATGGAAAGGGGCAAATGGTTAACTTTGCGCATGATCTGAAAGAAGAAATAAAGAAAGAGCTGGGATTTACAGTTAACATCGGAATCTCCAACAACTTCCTGCTCTCCAAAATGGCAGGAGGTTTTTCAAAGCCGGATAAAGTGCATACACTTTTCCCCGAAGAAATCCAAAACAAAATGTGGCCGCTTCCTGTGTCTGAACTGTTTTTTGTCGGAAGAGCCACTACCAAAAAGCTGCTCTCTCTTGGGATAAAAACCATCGGCGAACTGGCAAATGCCGATGAGCAGATGATAAAAGCACATTTAAAACTCCCCGGACAGATTTTACAAGGCTATGCACGGGGCGAAGACCTGCAGCCATACATGTTCACTCATGTGGCCAATAAGGGCTATGGCAACAGTCTGACTGCTCCACAGGATATCACCACGGTGCAATATGCCAGACATCTTCTGCTATCCCTTTGTGAAACCGTAGGTGCAAGACTCCGTGCAGACCATGTGAAGGCCTCTGTGATATCTGTCCATTTTACTACCTTTGAATTTGCATATGCCACGAAGCAGATGCAGCTGCTTACCCCTACAGACGTTACCGAAGAATTATATCTGAATGCCTGCCGGGTATTTGACATGCTTTGGGATAAACATACTCCTATCAGGCAGCTCGGTGTTCATACCGGCAAAATACAGTCCGATGCCGGAAGGCAGTACAACTTATTTGATTTGCAAAAGTATGATCGCCTTTCTGCTCTCAATAAAACAATAGATAATATTCGAAGCCGTTTTGGGGAAGACTCCATTATGAGGGCCAGTTTTCTTAAAAGTAATATATCCCCTATGAGCGGTGGGCTTGATAAGGAACGCAGATCCGGAGTGACTATAGGAATTGATATTGAAAAGGAAAATACAAGAATTATCTGAGGAAGGTTTATTATGTGTGGAAGATTTTATGTAGATGATGAAACGGCAAGAGAAATTGAAAGAATGATTCAGAAAGTCAATCATAAAGTAAATGGTGTGCCGGCCGGCGACATCCATCCTACAGAGTCAGCCACTGTAATTTCTGCGCAGAATAGAAATATGACTGCAGGATTAAAGAAATGGGGATTTCCAAATCCCCATTCCAAAAATGTTATTATCAATGCCCGAGTTGAATCTGTCCTTACCAGGAAACTGTTTCGTGACAATGTACTTAAAAGACGGCTTATCATTCCGGCCGGTGGCTTTTATGAGTGGAATTCCGCTAAAGAAAAAGTAACCTTTTTTCCTTTTATACAAAACAGTACCAAGCGTCCTGCTCTGTTTATGGCCGGATTCTATAACCACTTTCAAGAAGAAGACTGTTTTGTCATCCTTACAACCGCTGCCAACGAATCCATGAAAGGAACCCATGACAGGATGCCTCTGACACTAGAGCCCGATGAACTGGATGAATGGTTGTTTGATGACCGTTCCCTTGAGAAGTATCTTCATAAAACTCCCGCACCACTATGTAAAAAACAGGATTATGCACAGCTATTGCTCGACAATATTTAAATTATAATTGTAAGCTAACTCAATCCCCTCACAAGTTAATTGCTCAAAAAATGGAGTTACTATTCTTACCCTGTTGGTTATTATATAAACATACTCAAACTAAATCCAACATATTATCTAAATATATTTCTTCTCTGACATGCAGTTGATACTCAGGCTTGGTCATATAATAAAGCAAAAATTCCAGAATCAAGGCACTTCCGAGACCCCGGCCTTCAATTTTAAAATTAGAAAATCCCATTGGTAAATAAATATTTCTGATATTATCTATTGAAATAAATCCCGGATTTTTCATTGCTTTGGAAAAACGATATCCGTTCTCTGCATCAGGAGCCGTGCACCGATAATCCGGACAATCATTTCCCAGATTTTTGCGACTGACAGCTTCGTAACAGCGTTGCCTGTCCTTACACCCAAACCAGCAACATTCGTTGCATAGAAATTCCACTTTATCCTTCTGTGAGTTGGTCAATGTATTCCATTTATCCCAAGCCTTATTCAGTCGAAAATCCGGTACCACATACAGAAAATCATCCCGATTTACTTCATTCATGAATTGCTGAAAATCTGTCAGAACCTTCGTTGTAGTGGAAACAAAATAAAGTCCCGGATAGTGCAATTTAAGGTAATCTAACAGCAAATCCGAATAGATAATAACACCATTTCGTATTGCACCGCTCTTCTCAAAAAGGCTACAGAGCGCATTACATTTCTTGTCTGACAGATGCTCTTTCTCAAGCAGTGCATTACTAAATGTCAGCCTGGCTGAAATCCGGTATTCCTGCATGAGTGCCCAAATATCCCGTGGATCATGTTCTCCGGCCCCAACGCGTCCGCCTCCCCAGATACAGTCTGCCGGAGCACCGTATATAGAACCGATTTCACACCAATCATAAAAGTATTCTCTGTGCTTATGAAACAATGGCAGGAAAGCCTGATACAATTCATAATACTCAAACAAACCGGGGAGATGATAATATGCTGTGTCTTTATGCCCTTTATCCCTTTCCACAACGTTACCTCACAAGATCTTTGAATCAATCAGTTCTGAAATACTGTCGATAATGAAGTCAGCCCCCGCTTCACGCAACTCATTTCTATTAGAATTGCCATACGTAACACCACAGGTATACACACCGGCACTTTTTCCCATCTGGATATCATACGGCATATCTCCAATAACAAGTGCCTGCTCAGGTGAATAAGATAAATCTTTCAGTGTTTTGATTACAGGTTCCGGATTTGGTTTTAACTGTGAAGTGTCTTCTGCCGCTAATACATACGAAAAATACCCGGCGATCTTCATTTGATCCAAAAATTCCCTAAGTGACTTTCCATTTCTTGAAGTAGCAATGGTTAACATAATTCCACGATCTTTCAATTTGTCCAATGTATCAATCATGCCGGGAAATAGTGTTGGTGGTACTTTTTCTTTTATCTCATCAAAAGCTCTTCTGTAATTCTGCATACACAGTTCAAGCATCTCATCAGACAATTCCGGAAATAATTTCTGAAAACCAGTTTTTCCCGATAATCCAATTGTACCTGCACAAGCCTGTTCGTCTGCAACAGGAAGCCCCATCTGTCTCATCGTTTCCTGCTTCGCAAGCACAATCGCTTCCCGCGTATCCATAATCGTTCCATCAAAATCAAATATTGCTAACTTAATGTTCATGTATTCTTTTCTCCATCAATCAATCATCTAAATAGAATAGCCTGCTCCAACGAGCAAGCTATTTCTACTATTATACATAATATTTTCTCTTTCATTTCGGTTTTCTAATAGATGCAATAAAATTCGTTTCAGAAACCAGAAGCTCCTATCACTTGCCATGATAGGTACGGTACAACAACCGAATATTCGGTGTTTATGGGATATGCATCTCACAAACTTAGTATAAATCATCTCAAAAAGTCGGTCAATCTCTTTTTCAAAACCTCTACACTATTCGTAAAAGTCATCTGCATAGTCGGCAACCACCGCAAACCACCCGTCCTCTACAAGATAGGAACTAATCTCATAACAAAAATGGTATTAAATAAAATGGTTTCAATAATAGCATTTTTTCTTTTCCAACATCCTTCTGTGACAACAAATATATTTTATTTACATTCTTTGAGTATTTTTTAGAAAATTCCAATATTGACTCATGTTTTCCCGTACCGGAAGATTTAATCTCAAATGCATTTACCTTACTTCCTTCTGAAACCAAAAAATCAACTTCATAATAATGTGTGCTGCCCTCTTTTTCCCATGTATAATAATAGAGTTCTCTTCCGGATGCTGCTATCATTTGAGCAGTTAGATTTTCATAAAGATAGCCCAGATTAGCCGGTAATTTGTCAGAAAGCAATTTTGCATACACATCATTTTCTATTACCGGTCTATCAATAAACATAAGTGTAACAAATAATCCCGTATCAGAAAGGTATAATTTATAGCTATTGAAATCCTTTGTATCAGCCAAACTAACTCTCGGGTCTGTGGAATTATAGCATGGTAATACTGTTTTTGAATCTATTAATTCATACAAGAATTCTTCTGCTTTCGTATTATTTCTTTTCCCGATTGCCGTTGTAATTCTGTACTTTCTTGAATCCTTTGCTAACTGAGCAGGAATAGAATGATACAACGAAGATATTCTTCCGGATGGATCGATTTTTTTAAAATCCTCTTCATAAAGAGATATAATCTGTCTTTTCACCTGGTCGATTTCAGAAAAATTTTTACCTTCAAGATAAGCTTCTACAGCCTGTGGCATACCGCCTACAGCCATGTATATTCTCAAGTCTCTCATCAGTTTACGATTCGTCGACTGTCCAATTCCGGTTCCCATACTAAATACTTGTCGCAGAAGGTCAAAGCTATTCCCTGTTGCTTCACAAAATTCTTCGTAATCCATTGGATACACTTGTATTTTCATCTCCTCCGACGGAATTAGTATATCTTTCACATTCTTCTTTATGGAAATCAATGAACCGGTTTCTAAGTAATGATATCTTCCATCAAATACCAAATGCTTAATAGCCTGTCTCGCCTTAGGAAATAATTGTACTTCATCAAAAATAATAAGCGATTCATGTTCATATAACGTTATTCCTGTTTCAGCCTGGAGTCTCAAAAAGAACATATTAAGATTTCCAATATCATCAAAGCATTTAAGGATATTGTTAGATATTTTTGAAAAATCCAATATAATATATGACCTGTATTCGTTTCGAGCAAAGTTCTCAGCAATCGTTGATTTTCCAACTCGCCTGGCTCCTTCAAGCAATACAGCATATTTATCCGAATAGTTTTTCTTCCATTCTAATAACTTGTTATATACTTTTCTTTTAAAATACATATCTCTACCTCCCGATATAGAGATGTTATAGCATACAATGCGACTTTTTTCAATATCGCTTAGATTGCTTTTGTGCGTTTCTTCAATATTTGTTTTTTATTATATGTGTATTCCTTCATTTTTATTCTATCTTATGTGTTCCATTTTGTCACCTCGTCTCAATATTCATCCAAAAAATGATGTTTTACCCCATCCTTTTTATAGGCAATGACTGTACTCAAATTTACGTTCTCTACACTTTTAAAAATATTACTTTCTATAAAAGGATTATCCACTTTCAGCTTTGCAATAAGTTTCTTCGTTTCCAGCCTTTTTGATGAAGTAGTTCCATCTTCATGACATGTACTGCATGTTTCTGTAAAGTGGCAGGCACACTGTAAGAAATGAAGTTTATTGTAATCTCTCCACTTACAAATATCTTCTTCTCTTATTAAATATAATGGTCTAATCAGTTCCATGCCTTCAAAATTGGTACTATGAAGCTTCGGCATCATTGTCTGTATCTGACCGCCATGAAGCATTCCCATAAGTATTGTCTCGATTACATCATCGTAATGATGTCCCAAAGCGATTTTATTACATCCACCGGCAAGGCTATAGCAATCCAGTCCCATTTCTTCCAATCTTTCCGCAATGTCTCTTGACTTTTCACCCCGTTGACAATAAATAACAACTTTCACATTATTCTTTATCCGGTTTACGCATCCGTCCAAATTTTCCATCAATTGTTTTATCGGAATACAAATTGCACCGGGAATCATTCCATAGACAGTGCTTCCCTCATCCCTGATATCTATTAACTGATAGGATTCTTTTGATTGTTCTTTAAGCTCCGCAATTGTTATTTCCCGCATTACATAATGCCTTTCTACCGGTCTTGTTTTTCCCTACTCAAATTCCACTCCAATTTGTGAAACATTTTTTCAATTACTACACGCAGAATCAAATAGATTGGCATACGTATTATTACGTGTTATAATGTATCATCCAGAGACCGGAAAAACTGTAATTATTCCCTATCACTGCAAAGACCTTAAAAAGGGTATGGAGCAGGCAATACTAAAACAGGCCGGGTTGAAATAACCCAACTATTCACAGGAGGTTTGGTTATGAATAAATTATTTTATCCGGCAATTTTTCATGTGGCTGAAGAAAGTGGTTTCTGGATTACATTTCCCGATCTTCCGGAATGTATGACCCAAGGAGACAATATGCAAGAGGCTTATGAAATGGCAGTAGAAGCATTAGGTCTTGCTATCGCAAGCAGAAAACAGGAAATCCCAGCCCAGTGCTACCAGAGGGAGGGGCTACTTACATGAATGATAAAGAACTCTTTACCGCATTTACAGATCAGCTGACACGCTGGTCCAAAAGTGGAGTGAAACCGAAGCTTGCTGATTTTAACACACGTACCTATCTGGATTTACAGCAAAAACGTTTGGAAGAAAAAGCTCTGAAAAGGTCATATAGCTTTGAACTCACCAGTAACGTTTTCAAAATTGGTGACTCTGTGATCGGTCAACTCTTAAACGGCTACAACAAAAGAGTCAATTATGCAATGGGCAATCAGAAAATTGAATATTTCCATAATCAAAAACGGATTTTTTCAGAAACGGCTAACGTACCGCTCTACCAGTTTATCAAAATGCCTTCTTCTGAAAATACCGGTTGGAAGCAGGATACCTATGTCTGCCCCAATTGTGGAAATATTGAAAAAATAGAACTTCTCATATC
>JALETS010000048.1 GCA_022781395.1 Lachnospiraceae bacterium
GTCGCATAATCCACATCCTCCATGCAAAACCCGAGTTTTTTCATATTCTCGGCAAACAAACCAGATGCCCCTGCATCGACCAATATTTTCTTATCTTCATATTCCACCAATATCGAAAGTCCCCATTCCCCTTTGATATCACCCTGTGGAATGTTGTCCACTATGACTGTTAATTTTGTTTTTTTCATAATCATTTCCTCATCATATAAAGCTGAAAATTATAATTTACCAATCTACAAACAACAATTTGACGCTCTCAATGTAAGCGGGATTTTTCTCTACCTCTCCTCACACACCTGAAAGATATAGAACTTCAAATAATAGGACTCCTCCGCGGCCCACAAAATCGGATGATCCGGTGCCTGTGTGTGGAACTCTACCTGGCGTAGTCTCTTATGGGCGCCTCTTGCCGCTTCCCGGATGGTTTTGGCAAAAAGCTCCGGGTCCATGAAATGAGAGCAGGAGCAGGTGGCCAGAAAGCCGCCGTCTTTAACTAATTTTAGACCTCGCAGATTGATTTCGCGGTAGCCTTTGACGGCATTTTTGGTGGCCTGCCTGGATTTGGTGAAAGCAGGTGGGTCAAGGATTACCACATCAAACTTTTCTCCCTGTTCCTCCAGAGAGGGGAGCAGATCGAAGACATCTGCACACTGGAAAGTAACCCGGTCTTCCAAATGGTTGAGACGGGCATTTTCCTGTGCCTGTCTGACACCCAGCTCCGAAGCATCCACGCCAAGAACAGAGCTTGCTCCGGCGATTCCGGCATTCAGGGCGAAGGAGCCGGTATGGGTAAAGCAGTCCAGGACTTTTTTATCCTTACACAGCTTCTGAATCGCAGCACGGTTATTTTTCTGATCCAGGAAAAAGCCGGTTTTCTGGCCATCCTGTACATCTACAATATATTTAACACCATTTTCCTCAATTTCTACTTTTGTATCAAAGGGTTCTCCGATAAAACCTTTATAGCGGGGAAGGCCCTCCTGTTCCCGCACTTTGGCATCGCTTCGCTCATAGATACCCCGGATGGCAATGCCGTCTTCCTTTAGGATCTCTACTAATGAATCCAGGATCAAAGGTTTAAGCTTGTCAATACCCAATGCCAGGGATTCCACGACCAGTACATCGGAGAACTTGTCTACTACCAGACCCGGAAGCCAGTCTGCTTCGCCAAAAATAATACGGCAGCTGCTTGTGTCAATGACTTGCTTGCGGTATTCCCATGCAGCGCGAACCCGCTCCCGGAGGAATTCTTCTGTAACAGGATGTTCTTTATGGCGGCTCATGATCCGTACGGTGATCTTGGAATTGGTATTGATAAATCCATAGCCCATAAAATAGCCGTCAAAGTCATGGACAGTCACAATGTCACCGTTCTCAAAACTTCCTAAGATAGTATCTATTTCGTTATCGTATACCCAGGCACCGCTTGCCTTTAAGGTACGGCCCTCTCCCTTTTTCAAAGTGACAACTGTATGATTCATATACCAAAATCCTGCCTTTCCTTTGGATAACCACTATTTATCAGTGTACTTGATATTTAAAGTTTGGTCAATTATACTATTCTTAACAAAGAAAGGATGCATACCGCTATGAGGAAAGATGTAAAGATCGATACGAAAAAAATGGAAAAAGAAATCGAAAAAACAGTCAGGAAATTAACCCTGGATGAAAAGCTTGCCATGATACATGGAGCGACGCTTTTTCAATCCGGCGCAGTGGAAAGATTGGGAATCCCCGCTATAATAACTTCAGACGGACCCATGGGCGTGAGAGCGGAATTCATGTCTGACCGTTGGATTCCGGCAGGCAACAATGACGATATGGTATCTTACCTTCCCAGCAACAGTGCGCTGGCTTCCACATGGAATCCCAAGCTTGCTCATGATATGGGACATGTGCTGGGTGCAGAAGCAAGAGGCCGCGGTAAAGATGTTATCTTGGCACCGGGTATCAATATTAAGCGTGATCCTAAGTGCGGCAGGAATTTTGAGTATATGAGCGAAGACCCGAAGCTGGCAGCTACCCTTGCAGTACCCTTTATTCAGGGTGTGCAGGAGAATGATGTGGCGGCATGTGTGAAGCATTTTGCGGCTAACTGTCAGGAGACCGATCGTCTCATGGTAGATGAGGAGATTGATGACAGAACCTTATATGAGATCTATCTTCCGGCATTTAAGGCAGCAGTACAGGAAGGCGGAGCTTATTCCATAATGGGCGCCTATAATAAGATCAACGGTTATCATTGCTGTGAAAATAAGATGCTGCTGGATGGAATCCTTCGTATGGAATGGGGATTTGACGGGGCCGTTATCAGTGACTGGGGCGGTGTACATAAGACGAAGGAAGCGGCAGAGTGTTCCATGGATCTGGAGATGTCGGTATTTCCTGATTTTGATGATTATAAACTGGCCAACCCATTAAAAGAATTAGTTGAAAAAGGGGAGGTATCTGAAGACAGGATAGATGCCAAAGTACGCAATCTTCTTCGGATGATGTATCGTCTTAAGATGATCGGTAAGCATAAGGACAGCAGACAGTCAGGCGCTTATAATGTACCGGAGCATAGGGAAGCAATCCTTAAGACGGCAGAGGAGTCCATAATCTTATTGAAAAATGAGAATAAGACACTTCCACTGGATGCAAAGAAGATTAAGAAGTTAGTGGTTATCGGTCAGAATGCGGCTAAGGTACATTCTGACGGCGGCGGTAGCGCAGAGATCAAGTCGTTATATGAAATCTGTCCGTTGATGGGACTTAAGATGTATCTGGGCGGCAATGTACAAGTAGAGTATGTCAAAGGATATTATGTGCCGGAGAAGCCCAAGACCTTTGAGCAGAACTGGCAGGCTACCAGTCTGGATGATCTGAAGGATACTAATGTGGGTCAGGCTGTCAGGGATGAGGCTCATGAGCATGAGAACCACCGTAAGGGAGAAGAAGAGAGACTTGCGAAATTAGAGAAGGAGAAGGTGGAAATCCACGAGAAGAACAGGCAGCTTTTTGCACAGGCAGTTGAGGCAGCCAAGGATGCCGATGCGGTAATTTTTGTGGGTGGATTAAATCATGATTTTGACAGTGAAGGCTTTGACCGTTCTGACATGAAGCTGCCTTATGAGCAGGATCTTCTTATAGAAGAGCTTCTGAAGGTCAGAAAGGACGCAATCATAACATTTGTTGGAGGTTCTCCGGTAGAGATGCCATGGAGAGATAAGGCTCAGGCAATTCTGTGGAGCTACTATGCCGGTATGGAAACAGGCAATGCCTTTGCTAAGGTAATCTTCGGAGAGGTGAATCCGTCCGGTAAGCTGGCAGAGACTTTCCCGGCCAGATACGAGGACTGTGCAACAGGTAAGAATGGTCAGTTTGGTAAGTGGGGAGCAATCAAGCTGGAGGAAGGCTTATATTATGGATATCGTCATTTTGACCGTCAGCGTATTACGCCCGCCTTCTGCTTCGGACATGGATTATCCTATACTACCTTTGAATACGGTAACTTTACCCTGAAAGCGGAAAAAGGCAAGAATGTAAAGCTGTCTTTTACGGTTAAGAATACCGGTAAGAAAGCAGGTGCAGAGATTGCCCAGGTATATATTGCACCCATCTCACCTTCGGTAGACCGGCCGGTCAAAGAATTAAAGGCTTATGCAAAAGTGGAGCTGGCAGCAGGCAAGTCTAAGAAGGTTAGTCTTACATTAACGCAGCAGGATTTTGCATATTTTGATGAACATCTCCACGATTTTATCTCTGATGCGGGAGATTATGAGATTCTGATCGGTGCTTCCTGCGAGGATATCCGCCTGAAAGGAATCGCTACACTGGCATAGTATATTTTCCAGACCATGGTGCATCCTAATAATGATATTTTATAGAAAGGATGTAACCGTAGAGATAATAGTTTTCTCTTGTTACAATGGTATGGAAAATAATGGATTATAATGATTTACCGCTTGGTCTGGGACTGGCATTTGCATCGAATCGTACAGCAATGGAACGGTTTGTGGGCATGACTGATCATGAAAAGGAAGAATTTATCGAAAGAAGCCGGAGCGTATTGTCCAAAAGCGAGATGGAGAGATTAGTAAGTTCGCTGGCACAGGATGACGAGGAGCCGGATGTTCATCTGGAAGATGTGCAGAATATCTTCAAGGGGCCAAGCATTGGCTAAAGAATAGCGCGAAAGGGATGATGGAGTGCTATTCGCCGCATAGCCATACAGATTTATTTAGTAAGGATTATAGATATGAAAATACAGCTGCCGGAAAAAGTGCATAACATCATAGAAACCTTACAATCAGCAGGGTACGAAGCATATGCTGTAGGCGGCTGTGTCAGGGATTCTCTTCTGGGCAGAACTCCCAATGACTGGGATATCACAACTTCTGCCCGGCCGGAGGAGACGAAGCGCTTATTTCCCAGAACCATTGATACGGGGATTCAGCATGGAACGGTAACTGTCATGATGAATAAAGAAGGGTTTGAGGTAACGACCTATCGCATCGATGGAGAGTATGAGGACAGTCGGCACCCGAAGGAAGTAACCTTTACAGCCAGCCTGGAGGAGGATCTTAAGCGGCGGGATTTTACCATCAATGCCATGGCTTATAATGAGCAGGATGGTTTAGTAGATATCTTTGGAGGTATCCGGGATATAAAAGCCGGAGTCATCCGTTGTGTAGGGAATGCCGAAGAACGGTTTACGGAGGATGCGCTTCGTATGCTGCGGGCAGTCCGTTTCTCTGCACAGCTGGGATATCGGATTGAAGAGGCGACACGGGATGCAATCCGCAGGCTGGCGCCCAGCTTACAGAGGATCAGCGCGGAACGAATTCAGACAGAGCTTGTCAAGCTGGTAACTTCTCCGCATCCGGATTATCTTCGGATTGCCTATGAGACAGGTATTACTAAGGAGGTTCTGCCGGAGTTTGACCTGTGTATGGAAACACCGCAGAACAACCCGCATCACTGTTATAATGTGGGAGAGCATATTTTACATTCCATGCTGGCAGTGGAACCGGACAAGGTGTTGCGTCTGGGCATGCTTTTTCATGATATCGGCAAACCTCAGACACTTACCATAGATAAAGAGGGAATTACCCATAATAAGATGCATCCTGCTGTGGGAGCAGAAATG
This sequence comes from Lachnospiraceae bacterium, assembly GCA_022781395.1. Lineage (GTDB taxonomy): Bacteria > Bacillota > Clostridia > Lachnospirales > Lachnospiraceae > UBA3282. The sequence continues at coordinate 5,132 of JALETS010000048.1, forward strand.
ACAAGGAAAATCCTGCGCCGTTTGAAATTCGACAATGATACAACAGACAAGGTGTGTAAAATTGTGCTCTATCACGACCAGGAGGTTGCACTGACGGATGCCGGGGTCAGGCGGGCGGTCAACCGGATGGGCGAAGAGATATTTCCGATGATACTGGAAGTACACCGCGCAGACATCAACGCTCAGAGCGACTATAGGAAAGAAGAAAAGCAGGATAAGCTGGCTCGGATAGAGCACATCTATGAGGGCATCTGTAGTCGGAAGGAGGCTGTTACGTTGAAAGATCTTGCCATAACAGGCAGTGATCTGATCGCACTGGGAATGAAGCCGGGCAGAGAAATTGGCGAATTATTACATGAGCTATTGGAGCTTGTGTTAGAGAACCCTGAGTTAAATATCCCGGAAGAACTTCAATCCATAGCCAGGAGAAGAATACAGGAACAGATTCCTTTCGAGCAGAAACATCTATAGAAAGAAAATTGTCAAATGAAACTCATACTTTCCCAACGCTATTCATAAGATAGGATAGACGAGAAAGCGGGGGGTATTCGTGTGAATGACAGAGCTGTCAGTTTATTAGATCAATATGAAATAGAAGTGAATCGCACTTGGAAGGGAAGAGGCGCGATTCTGT
>JALETS010000280.1 GCA_022781395.1 Lachnospiraceae bacterium
TATAAGTATGGTATCCAGTTTACTTCCTTCTACATGCCGGGTAATTTTGAACCTCACGTGCGTATGATGAAGACCGGATTTGAGGATGTAGAGCTGGCGAAAAAATTCGGTCTGCCTTATGTTGTGATCCGGAAAACAAGACCTTATGATACCACAACGCTCAACTATAACTGGCAGATCTGGGAGACCCATGCTTTCAGTATTTACACGACTACTACGGAGTCTGTGGACAAGGAAAGTGCCAAGATGGCAGTGCGAAGCATCCAGATGTTTCTTGCCAAGGAAGGTGTGGTAGATTATAAGGGACACGACGGTTATCTGTCCCAGGTGGTAGAGGATACGGATATGATACCGGTCAGAACCAGGGTGTCAGGGATTTTTGAAGCCAAGGTCAAGGTAGGTGACGAGGTGGTCAAGGGACAGGTGTTGGCGGAAAGCATTGATCCCTATGAGGGAAGTGTAACGGAGACTCTGACCGCACCGGCAGACGGTATTGTTTTCTTTGCCCATAATGAACCGCTGACTTATGCGAATACGGCGGTGTTTAAGTTGATTGAGATTACCCTCTAAAAGTGTTACACTATAACAGGTACGAGGAGCAGGCTTCGTGATGGCTGCTCTTGTATCTCATAACACGGACAGAGGGTATTATTATGGCCAAATGGATGGTGTCTGCCAAGAAAGCGGATTTTAACGGTATAGCAAAGCGGTTCGGAATCGATCCTGTGATCGCAAGGATTCTGCGGAACAGAGATTTGGTAACAGAAGAGGAGATTGACCGCTTCCTTCACGGTACGCCTGAGGATATGCATTCGCCGTATTTGTTAAAGGATGTGGAGAAAGCGGCAGACATTATAAGGAATAAGATAGCAGAGCAGAAGAAGATACGCATTATCGGGGATTACGATATTGATGGTGTATGCTCTACTTATATATTGATGACCGGTCTTCAGACCTGCGGGGCAGTGGCAGATGCGGTGATTCCGCACCGGGTGCTGGACGGATACGGGTTGAATGACAAGCTGATCCGGGATGCTTATGAAGCAGGAATTGATACCATTCTTACCTGTGATAATGGCATTGCTGCCGCCACCCAGATTACATATGCCAAATCCCTTGGCATGACTGTAATCGTGACAGATCACCATGAAGTACCCTATGAAGTGCAGCCTGACGGCAGCAGAAAGGAGTGTCTGCCCGATGCAGATGCAGTGGTAGATCCTAAGCAGCAGGCCTGTGCCTATCCTTTTGACGGGATCTGCGGTGCTGTGGTTGCTTATAAGCTGGTACAGGTCCTACTGGACGGAATGCAGAATGGCAGAGAGGAAGCGCAACAGATCCTGCAGGAACTGCTTGCCTTTGCAGCCTTTGCCACAATCGGTGATGTGATGGAACTGGTGGATGAAAACCGTATCATTGTAAAATACGGATTACCTCTGATTGCTCATTCCGGTAATTATGGTTTGCAGGCATTGATCACGGTAAACGGTTTGCAGGATAAGCCTCTTTCCGTCTATCATATCGGCTTCGTGCTGGGACCGTGCCTGAATGCAACAGGCAGGCTGGATACGGCAGCA
>JALETS010000091.1 GCA_022781395.1 Lachnospiraceae bacterium
ACCAGTGTTATGATCTCATTGGACATAGGCGGCACGACGCGTTTGACCATCTGCAGCAAGGTAACCTTGAAGAAAATCTGACTCTTGGTCATACCAAGTACTTCCCCTGCTTCCCGCTGTCCAGCCGGAACACCTTCAATACCTCCCCTGAAGATGACGGAGAAATAGCATGCATAGTTGATACTGAATGCCACCACCGTGGCTGTGATACGCCCGGTCTCATTACCGCTCCAGATATTATGTCCAAGCCAAAGACCCGGTCCATAGAAAATAATGATCAGCTGCAACATCAGCGGGGTACCTCGGATCACCCATACCAGTACATCCACCAGATAACGCAGCGGCTTAAATTTGCTCATGGCGCCAAAGGCTATGATAAGGCCAAGCGGCAATGCAATGAGCAATGTAAAAATAAAGATCTGAAATGTGGTAAGCAAACCACCCAGTAATGATTGTGTAACTGACCAAAACATATTTTTCTCCCAATATTAAAAGGTTTACTCAGTATATGAGCATTTTATCACTTAAGAAAAGTTCGCCTGACAGCGAAAAAGAAAAGTTCTAAGACAGATAAGTTCTGTCTTAGAACCTTATACCATCTGTATCCGTCTGTTAGTTAGCAGGTACAACAATAACCTGTGCATTGTTGCAGTATGCATTCGTACATTCCATAGCCTCTGTTACTTCCTGTGTCAATGTCATACCGTTCCATACAACATCAATATTCTTGGAATCCAGCTCCATGATCTTGTTATCCCAGTCGATTTCTACGAACTGTGCTTCCACACCTAACTTCTCAGCTACCAGACGAGCCATGTCAGCATCAAAGCCGATCCACTCACCATTATCATCCTTGTAATCCATAGGTGCAAAGTCTGTAATACCAACGATCAGTGTGCCCTTATCCTGAATATAAGCTACATCGCTGTCTGTTTCGGAAGCTGTAAACTCAACAGCATCCTGAGCCACCAATGCTTCCTGCACACCATAGGTTGTAGCAGTCTCTAACATGGAACCGTCTGCATAGCTCTCTGCAAAAACAGAGTTGATGTAAGAAGCTAAATCAGAACCTTTACGGCATCCTACACCATATTCTTCTGTTGTCAGTTCATCACTAAGTGTCAGATTCGGATAGCTTGTGCCCTCACCAATCATGGCACCTGCCATAAGCAAGTCAATGATTGCGGCATCAGAAGTACCGGAAGCTACTTCCATCAGCGCATCAGCCTGGGAAGCTACTACATTGGTCTTAAAACCGTTATCGTTGGCTGCTGCCTCTCCGGCAGAACCAGCCTCTACGGCATATACAAGATCAGCATTTGCAGTCTCATCGGCTGCTTCTGTGGTCTCTTCCGCCTCTGCTGTCTCATCAGCTGCTGCCTCTGTTGTTTCTGCGGCAGTCTGAGCTGTCTCATCAGCCCCTTTGCCACATCCTGTCAGCAATGTGCACATTGTCAGGGACAATGCCATCATAAGTGCAAGTTTCTTTTTCATAGATAAATCCTTTCCTTTCCTCAGCCTGTCTTCAGATACAGGCATAAATTTTATGTGAAGATATTCACGCTACATAAACATCCATACCGTGATAATATTCACACTTCACTCCTCGCAACACATTTTATCATAGTAGTAAACTAAAGTAAATGAAATCTTCTGCTTAGAATTTGATTTCTTTGCCTTCCAGCCTCCACTGTCTGAATTCTGCCGATGCAGATAACAGCAGGTCAGAAGAAGAATTGAGTGCTGTTTCCACAGAATCCTGTATCACACCGATAATAAATCCAACGGCAACCACCTGCATGGATACCGTATCCGGAATACCAAACAACGAACATGCCATCGGAATCAGCAGCAGGGAACCGCCTGCCACACCGGAAGCACCACAAGCAGCCAATGCTGCCAGCAGACTCAATACGATTGCCGTAGGAATATCTACCGCAATCCCCAGTGTATGAACCGTAGCCATGGTCATGACGGTAATCGTAATTGCCGCGCCGTCCATATTAATGGTGGCACCCAAAGGGATGGTAACGGAATAATTATCCTTATTGAGTCCCATCTCCTCACAAACTTCCATGTTCACGGGAATATTAGCAGCAGAGCTTCTGGTAAAGAATGCCGTAATCGCACTCCTCTTCAGGCATTTGAAGATAAGCGGATAGGGATTCTTATGGGTGCACCAGAATACCAGAATTGGATTCGTAATAAAGAAAATCCCCAGCATACAGCCTACCAAAAGAGCCAGCAGCTTACCATAGGTAGTAAATGTCTCAAGACCACTGGTAGAAACGCTGTTAAACACCAGTCCCAATATACCAAACGGTGCTAAGTTAATAATAACCACAACGACCTTTGAAATACCATCTGAAATATCAGCCATTACCTTCTTGGTCGTATCTCCTGCTGCTCTCAGGGAAACTCCCAATAACACTGCCCACGCCAGTATTCCTAAATAATTCGCATTGACAAGAGATGCCACGGGATTGGCTACAACATTCAGAAGTAATGTAGATAACACCTCGGTAATACCGCTGGGTGCAGATGTTACCTCCTGTGCAGCATCAGTCAATACCATCTCAACCGGAAAGATCATGCTCGCAAATACTGCAATTACCGCTGCCAGAACCGTACTGAACATATACAACACAATAACCGTTCCGATCACACCGCCACGCTTGCCCCCAGAGGGTTTCGCATTACACAGGGAACTGGTAACCAGAAAGAACACCAGAAGCGGCGCTATTGCTTTCAGCGCACCTACAAATACATCACCAAGAATTGCGATACCGGATGCCTGCGGCACAAGAAGCGCTAATATCACGCCAATCACTAAACCTACCACAATTCTGCCAACCAGACTGAATCCGGTCCATTTTTCCCACACTTTTTTCATTTTGTTACTTTCCTTTCGTATCTAATCTGCCATTATCAGACTATCCTGCCCACATAAATCATATAGTGTTTTGTAGCAAGACCTTTTAAGTATATCATAAAACCATCGGATTACAAAATAGTATTAAAAAGACGATTATCTCATATAGCAAAACCCCGACAACCATATGGTTATCGGGGTTAACCCATCATGATATAAACTTACTTTTTCAAACAGACAGCTCTTATTCCTCAACAGTTGCTTCTGAATACTGTACAGCCAGATCAGCTATTGTGCCGTCTGCAAGTTTAGCTTCTACAACTTTGTTGATCTTGTCGAGTAACTCTGTGTTACCTTTCTTAACTGCGATAGCATACTCCTCAGATGCAAATGCATCAGGATCTTCAACAATCTTTAATCCTTCGTTGTCGGCTACATACTTAGCTGCTGTTGCAGAGTCGATAACAACGACATCACATTTGCCGTTTACAAGTTCCATAACAGCTTCTGTACCCTTCTTGAATGCCTCGTAAGGATAACCCATCTCGTTGACACATACCTCACCGGTGTAGCCCTGAACAACACAGATCTTCTTATCTGCCATATCTGCCGCCTTGGCAATATCAGAATCCTCTTTTACGATCATAACCTGAGTTGCTGTGTAGTAAGGTATAGAGAAATCTACTGCTTCTTTTCTCTCATCTGTAACAGTCATACCTGCAATAACCGCATCGATCTGTCCATTCTGCAGTGCTACTAACAGAGAATCAAACTCAATATTCTCAATAGCAGCTGTCATACCGTTCTCTTCAGCGATCTGCTTTGCGAGAGCCATATCAATACCGTCATACTCACCGATTACACCATTTGCTGTTACATACTCAAAAGGCGGGAATTCTGCATTCGTACCGAATGTAATGGTGCCACCCTCTGCCGGTGCTGCTTCCTCTGTGTCTGCTGCAGCATCTTCTGTCTCGGCTGCTGCCTCTGTGTCTGCAGTTTCAGTAGCTGCTGCCTCTGTGTCTGCAGTTTCAGTAGCTGCTGCTTCTGTGTTCGTTGCTGTTGTGTCTGCACTGCTGCCACATGCTACGAGTGTACATGCCATCATAGCCATAGCAAGGATCAGTGCCAATACCTTGGTTGCTTTTTTCATAATAGTCTCCTCCTTGATATTAACCGGCCTTTTCTTATCTGCCGGCATACTATTGTATTATAAGCCTGTTATCCCATCGGGTAACCGGCATAATACCAATCTCATTTCCGGAACCTTATAAAACCTTACTCAAGAAGTTCCTGGTTCTTTCATTCTGCGGATTACCAAATACTTCCTCCGGAGTACCGCTTTCCATAACTATACCCTGATCGATGAAAAGGACTCTGGACGCCACCTCTCTGGCAAATCCCATCTCATGTGTCACAATGACCATAGTCATTCCCGACTTGGCAAGATCCTTCATAACATCCAGAACCTCACCTACCATCTCAGGATCAAGTGCTGAGGTAGGCTCATCAAACAGCATAATCTCAGGGTCCATGGCAAGTGCCCTGGCAATCGCCACACGCTGCTTCTGTCCACCGGATAACTGTGCCGGATATGCATTGGCCTTTTCCGCCAGATTGACACGGGCTAACAGTTCCTCTCCCTTCTTAACGGCCTCTGCTTTTGTCATCTTCTTTAAAAGCACCGGTGCTAAGGTTATATTATCCATAATCGTCAGATGAGGAAACAGATTAAACTGCTGGAACACCATACCCATCTTCTGTCTTACTCTGTTTACATTGACCTTTGGAGCATTGATCAATTCATCATCTACATAGATCTCACCGTCAGTCACATCTTCCAATAAATTCAAACATCTTAAAAAAGTACTCTTACCGGAGCCGGATGGTCCGATGATAACTACGACCTCCCCTTGCGTGATATGCTCGTCAATTCCGTTAAGGACGGTCAGGTCACCAAACTTCTTATGCAGATTCTTTACTTTGATCATATGGCTTCCTCCCTCCTATCTGGCATCCGATTTTCTCAGTCTTGCTTCAATCCTGCCTAACAATAACGTCAGTATCTTAATCAATACATAGTAAATAACGGCGGTTCCGATTAGCGGCATGAAAGCAATAAAGGTTGCGCTCTTAATGAAGTCACCTGCCTTCTGAATATCCATCAGACCCACATATCCGACAATAGCAGTCTCTTTGATCAGTACGATAAATTCATTGCACAACGCCGGGAAAATATTCTTCACAGCCTGGGGAATCACAATTCTTGTCATGGTCTGAAAAGCGCTGAGCCCCAACGATCTGCCCGCCTCAGTCTGACCCTTATCGATCGATAAAATACCGGCTCTGATAATCTCAGATACATATGCGCCGGAGTTGATACCAAAGGCGATTGCGGCAATGATCCATTTATCCAGATTGACCGATGCAAAAATAACGAAATAAATGATCATCAACTGTGTTACAGACGGTGTTCCGCGAATGATATCCGTATAGAGACCGCCAATAAATTTTAAAAGCTTTTTCTTGGAAAGGTTGCACATGGCAATCAACATACCGATCAGAATACCAATAATGATCGCCAACAGCGATACCTTAATGGTCACGCCGATACCGCTTACTAAAAGCTTATAACGGTCTTCCTTAATAAAACACTTATAAAACAAGTCACAGAAATTCGCTGCCCATTCTGCCATCGGTTTTCATCCTTTCGTCTGTTAATCCGCATCTCTATCATCAAAAATATGTACTGTTGTCACCTGTAAAACCCGGTTCCCAACTTCACTCGAATCGCATTATAACACAATGAAACGGGGATGGAAAGCATAAATATGCATTTTCTCTGCATTTTGTCCTTATATGATGTACGTTTCCCCGTCAGCTTCATCGTCTTGCATCCTTTCTGACGAAAGGAGCATCCACCTCTTCCGAGATCAGGCGTTTATATTTGGACGGCCGTCTGTATGCATTTCCATGCACTTCCCGGCTACGGTATTCCCGCATCTCCTCTATCGGAAAATCCGCGATAAAGATTCCTTCTGATTCATCGGTCTCCACAATCAGTGTATCCCTGGAGCCGGGGTCCTGCGGTCTGTAGGCAATCCCGTCAAAGGCCGTGGAATGTCCATTACAATCCGGCTGTCCGGCAGGATAATTGACGGTAGCGATTCCCAGCATATTCTCATAAGCTCTTCCGCGAAGCTGGGAGATACGGTTAATCTCCATCGGACAGGCATTGGGTACCAATATGATCTCTGCACCTTTCAGCATAAGGATTCTGGCACTCTCCGGGAATTCCCGGTCATAACATATCATGCTGCCAACCTTGACCGTTCCCTTACCGGTGTCCAGATCCGCCACATAGAAGTCCTCTCCCGGTGTCAGCATGCATTCCTCTCCAAAATCACAGGTATGTACCTTTGCATAAGTAAATATTTCCTTGCCATGACGGTCGAACAAACAGATTGTATTTCTCGGCAGCGGATCATAAGCCTCCAGAAATGTAATGCCGATGGCCATATCCAATTCCGCCGCCAGACTCTGATACGCCGACACAAAAGCGCTGTTTTTGGATACCGCTAAGGTTCTCAACTCCCTTAAATTCTCCGGAACCTGATAGCCACAGTTCCACATTTCCGGAAAAAGTGCGATGTCTGCACCCATCTCCTTTGCCTTGCGGCAGGCACCCATACCCTTTTCTCTGTTCCCGTCTATCGTGCCTGTTGGCATGATCTGTAATAAAGCAACTTTTAAATGATTCGTTTTTCTCCCTCTTTTCTTCCTACATGATTCTCTGACAACATTGCTTTAGCCTCTTTGCACCATTCCAGATAGGCGCGGTAGGTTTTTAAGCCAAATTCTACCGTCAGCAAATAGTATTTGTGGGCCTCGTCCACATCCAGGCAATTTCTAAGTGATTCTTCCGACAGTAAAAGATAGGGCATCTCCTGTTCTATCTTTTCCTGGAAGGCATCGATATGTGCAATCGCCTGCCGGGGCCCTTCTTCTTTTCCAAAAAACAGCTTTAACAGGGTTTCATAGCGAAGCTCATCCCGTTCAGCCGGAACCCGCAACCACTCTTTCAGATAATTTCGTCCTTCATCCGTGATCGTATAGATCAGCTTATTACGCTTATTCTCTGCCCCATCCCGTTTGGTGGCAAG
>JALETS010000106.1 GCA_022781395.1 Lachnospiraceae bacterium
GTGGTTATCTGAAGGTAATTAGTTATCAGTTGGCAGGCGATGTGCCGATTGGTGAGAAACCGCAGTATGAACTGGCACTTACGAATTATGAGGTGCAGGTTATGTTTCAAAGCATGGTAAGCAGCTGGTTTGTGCAGGCGGAGGATGATTATAATGATTTTATCAGGGCACTGCTGCGTTGCGATGTCAGAGAGATGAATCTCTATATGAATCAGGTGGCTTTAACGGTGTTCAGCTATTTTGATACAGGTAACAGTCCTTCGGTGACACAACCGGAGCGTTTCTATCATGGATTTGTATTGGGACTTCTTGTGGAATTGAACGGTCGTTATGTACTTACTTCCAACCGGGAAAGCGGATTTGGCAGATATGATGTGATGCTGGAGCCATTGAAGGCGGAAGATAATGCCTATATATTGGAATTCAAGGTACATGATGATACAGAGGAAGCGACTTTACAGGATACCTTGGATGCTGCACTTGCCCAGATCAAAGACAAACAGTATGAACAAAATCTTCTGGCAAGAGGTATTGCACCGGAACGAATTCATAAATATGGATTTGCATTTGAAGGAAAACATGTACTGATAGGATAAACATTTCTGTAATTAAGAAAGGGGATATACTAATGAGTTTTCAGTTAACAGCTTCCATGATGTGTGCCAACTATGGCAATCTGGAGAAAGAAGTAAGAGAATTAGAGGCGGGAGGTATTGATTCCTTCCACATTGATATTATGGATGGACGATATGTGCCGAATTTTGCCATGTCACTAAATGATATGGCTTACATTGCATCTGCAACAGAGAAAGCGCTTGATGTACATCTGATGGTGGAGCATCCTAATAATACGGTGGAGTTATTTTTAAGAAAATTGCGTAAGGGGGATACGGTCTATATCCATCCTGAGGCAGAATATCATCCGTCTACTACTTTGCAGAAGATTATTGATGCGGGTATGGTGCCGGGCATCGCGATCAATCCCGGGACCAGTGTAGAGACGATTACGGAGATGCTGCGGATTGTGAAGCGGGTGCTTGTTATGGCGGTAAATCCGGGTAATGCGGGACAGATGTTCATGCCCTATGTGGGTGATAAGATGCATAGACTGCTGCAATTAAAGAGTGAGATGAATTTTGAACTGTTCTGGGATGGAGCTTGCGGTGCGGACAAGATTATTGAGTATGCACCGAAGGGAATGGACGGTTTTGTATTGGGAACTACTCTTCTTTTTGGTAAAGGAAAGCCTTATGGAGAAACACTGGCGGATATCCGCAAGCTGAAATTCTAACATTTTGTTGCAGTGGGTATGTAGTATTTTAGAATAAATATGTCGGTTCGGGGAGAACGTGAGCGATATGAATATAGGATTAATTCTTGCGGGTGGTATCGGCACCCGGCTTGGCGGTGACATTCCGAAGCAATATATGGAAGTGAATGGCAAGATGGTGATATCATACTGTCTTGCTGTTTTTGGTATGCACCCACAGATAGATGCCATACAGATTGTGGCTCATCAGGAATGGCATGAGGAAATACGGAGGGCAATGCCTGAGTCTGTAAAGTTCAAGGGATTTTCTACACCGGGGGCAAATCGGCAACTGTCTATTTACAATGGTTTGCAGGATGTGATGCAGTATGCTGCGGAAGAAGACATCGTTATTGTTCATGATGCAGCCCGTCCTTTGGTGTCTGCCGCTATTTTATCAGCCTGTATTGAGGCTTGCGCATTACATGATGGCGTTCTTCCGGTATTACCTATGAAGGATACGGTATACTTAGGGGATGGCAGCAGGATTACTTCGCTGTTAGACAGGAGCAGTGTGTATGCCGGGCAGGCGCCGGAGGCGTTTAAGTTGGGTAAATATTATGAGGCCAACAGGCGGCTTTTGCCGGATAAAATTCTAGAGATTAATGGTTCCACAGAGCCTGCGATTATGGCCGGAATGGATATTGCCATGATTCCCGGAGAGGAGTCAAATTATAAGATTACAACAAGAGCAGACCTTGAGCGTTTTGAAGAGATGCTGCTTAGACAGGGAGGATTACATTGAAAGCATATGTTTTAGAGGGAATAGACCGGCTGGAATATAGAGAAGTATCTATGCCGCAAGCGGGCGAGGATGAAGTGATTGTGCGGGTGACGCATGCAGGGATATGCGGTTCGGATATTCCGCGGATTTTTAAGACGGGTACCTATCATTTTCCTACTATTCCCGGACACGAATTTGCCGGCGTGGTTTATAGTGCCGGAGCAGAGCAACATAAACAACTGGTTGGAAAAAGAGTAGGTGTATTTCCATTGATTCCCTGTATGCAGTGTGAGCAGTGTAAACAGAAGAAATATGAAATGTGTCAGTCATATAATTATCTTGGTTCCAGGACGGATGGCGCTTTTGCTGAATATGTGAAGGTTCCGGTATGGAATCTGATAGAATTGCCGGAGAATGTGAGTAGTGAGGATGCGGCAATGCTGGAGCCGACGTGTGTGGCGTTGCATGCCATTCGGCAGGCAGATTTGTCTAAGGCAGAGTCGGCAGTCGTGTATGGCTGTGGAACAATTGGCATATTGGTACTTCAGTGGCTGAAGGCTATGGGGATAGCAAATACTTATGCTATCGGCACCAGAGAGGAGCAGAAGAGACTGGTTGATGATGTGTCAGGCGCACACTTCTGCAATTGCAGAGAGCAGGATCCGGTTGGTTTTATCATGGAACAGACTGACAATAGAGGTGTGGACATTGTATTTGAATGTGTCGGTGTAAATGAGAGTGTGAACAATGCGGTTAACTCGGTTGTAGCCGGTGGTCAGGTGGTATTAGTAGGGAATCCGGCAGATAACATGGAGCTGGAGAAACAGATATACTGGAAGATTTTGCGGCGCCAATTAACAATGCACGGTACATGGAATTCTTCTTTTACAAAGGAGGACGATGATGACTGGCATATGGCTCTCAAAGCAATCGGAGAAGGCAAAATATGCCCTGCCAAACAGATTACACACAGGTTTGCTTTTGAAGAGTTGAAGAATGGTCTGGAAGTGATGAGGGATAAGAGTGTATTCTCTAATAAAGTGATGATATCCAAATAATGAGAAATTCATTAAAAAATAATTATTAGAATGTGATATATTTATAACTAATTGTGCTGATGGGGTATTAGTGACGGTAACAGATGGAAAGAGAAAAATATAAATCGAATAAATCCGAATTGCTTGTAGGAGACAAAGCACAGAAGCAATGTCTGTTCGAGAAATATGGTATACATTATACTGAACGGGATGTAAAAACAGAATCAGAGCGTGATAAGTTGTTGGACAGGCAACAATATCTTTTTGATGGTCTGTGTGATAAAGGAATTGACCATACAAATATAGAGAAGGTGCTGGATATAGCGATTGAAGAGTTACATCAACAGGAAATAATTAAGCAGAACATAGAATATAAGGTTAGTTTTTTGATGGCTTTCCTTGGAATTCTATTAGGAGTTTTGGTGCAAGGTAATATTTTCAATCAACTGTTTCTTTGGATTAAGGAAAGTAGTTTATTGTCCATGCGACAGATTATGGCATGCTCATTGCTGGGGATGTTGCTATTGTGTGCAATAAGTGTTTTATTCTCTATTTTTAGAGCTTTACAGCCAAAGCAATATCAACGAATTATTATTGATGATGAAGTTTTTCAGGCAACTGTCGACAGCAAGGAAATGGCATTAGTAGCGTTACTGGAAGCAGCAACTTATGCGCTTGACAAGAATAGTGATCATAATAATAAAAAATCAAAAATTTTAAGTCATTTGATAGTGGAATCTATTGTTTTTATTGTAATTATCATTATGACAGTACTAATATTAGCGGGTTAATGTGTTACAAGGGAGAAAGAAAATGTGTAAGAGACAGGATAAGAAAAATAGTAATGTGCGAATCGGTAATTTGAATGAGAGCCAGAATTACAGAAATGCTGGCAGAAATAATAAGCATAATGCGGGTAATTCTAGTAACCATCAGCCAAATGGCAGAAATGGAAGTGCGACGGAAACAAATAAACACTAAACTCTACGCACCCCATCCCACAACTTCCATATAATATTATAGAGAGAGTAGAATCTATAATGGGAGAAGCTTGTGTGATGGAGGAAATGCAAAATGTCTTACGAAATGACTGCAATCTGAAAGGGGTATCCCCGGATGCTGCCGCTTCCCTACCCACCGATTCAGGTTCGGGAAAAGAATCAGTATTATGCGGACCTGCTGACAATAGACTATTGCGGATCGGTGTCTGAATTGACAGCAATCTTGCAGTATATTCATGGAGAAAGTTATCTGTGCAACCGGCATTGCTCTAAAGCGGCCACCATATTAGGTATCGCGATGGCAGAGATGATACATTTGCAGAAACTTGGGGAATTGATCCTTCTGCTTGACGGCAGTATTGATTATTCGGTCAGAGCCCGGTCAGGATCAAGACTGTGGACACCGGGATATGTGAATTGTGTGGATCATGAGGCTGATATTATACCAATCAAT
>JALETS010000131.1 GCA_022781395.1 Lachnospiraceae bacterium
CCCTGTCTGACGTTCTTCCGGCATTTCCTGAAGAATCGTCTCGATATCATCCCGAAATCCCATATTCAGCATCTCATCTGCCTCATCCAGTACCACCGTATGCACCTGTTCCATCTTAAGTGTATGCCTGCGCATGTGATCCATCACACGCCCCGGCGTTCCGACTACAATCTGTACACCGCATTTTAGGTTCTTGATCTGTCTGACAATATCCTGACCGCCATAAACAGGCAGCACCTTTATGCCATGCATGTATTTGGCAAACTTACGGAGTTCTTCCGCCGCCTGCATGGCAAGCTCTCTGGTGGGACATAAAATAACTGCCTGCAGATTCCGGTTTTCCGGATCTATCTTCTGCAAAATGGGAATTCCAAAAGCAGCCGTCTTACCGGTTCCGGTCTGAGCCTGTCCGATAATATCCTGTCCTGTCATAAAGAGCGGTATCGCCTGCTCCTGAATCGGTGTCATATGCTCAAATCCAAGTTCTCTGACCGCGCGCAGAATCCGGCTGTCTATCCCGGCATCCTCATAGCGTATACGGTTTTCCTCTTCTTGGCTATTTTCGCTCTCTTCCTTCCGCTTTACATCCGGTACTTTCTCTTCCCACATTATCTTCTTATCTTTCTTATCTTTTATCATTTCTTCCTCTTTCCATTATTTATTTTCACTCTGCATCTGTCATAAGCCAATCTATCCCTCGTGCAATTCTCTCAGGCACATCCCGAAAATGATTGCCCGGATTCCATTCCAATATAGTAGAAATCCCCAGATCTTCCATATACCGTTTCGTTTCTTCGGTACGCTCTGCCACAGTCCGCATCTGAGAATTTCCTTTCGCCTCCTGATCCCCCAGGGAAAAGTATATCTTCTCCGGCTTCCGGCACATCTCATGCTTCTTCATATAGGGAATCCACCCCTCATACCATAGCGAGCCGGACATACAGGCAATCCCTTCAAACAGGTCTGTATGATACAGAGCATAGAGAGAAAAGAGACCGCTCAAGGAATATCCTGCCAGGTATCTGTGCACTTCGTTCTTAAACTCTACCATAATGTCAGGGTGTATTTTCTCTTCAACTTCGGGGATTATCTCATGACACAGTTTTTGAAGATACAGATCGGCGCCACCTGCAAAGTCCCCACCCTTTGCGAACACTCCGGGATGATACCAAGGTGACATATCCCTGTTCCATTCTATTCCCTCGATACAGACAAGCACACACTGACATGATAAGAGCTGCCACACCTTATCTGCTTCATCGGGCATGGCAGCATGCATATATACAATCCTATCTGTTTTCCCATCCTTTGGAAGGAAACATCGTGCAGTATAACCGCTCACGTTCAGGCTGTATAGATTCTGCGCAGCCTGCTTACCGCTCTGTCCCTGATCAGACATTCTCCGTGTTCCTCCAAATATAAAATTCGTTCCTCCGAAACAGCAATCAGATTACCAAACTCTACCCCTTGGGCACTGATCTGATTAAACACCTTGTAGGACAGCCTGTTCTTCTCTAATACAAGATAATAAGCCTCACCCTCTTTATACAAATGACTTCTGACAGAATACTTATTGGGTATAGTAGACGTATACTGCATTGCCTGATGCAGGGAAGCAAATACAAACATTCTGCGGTTTTCCTCATAATCCTCTGCCGGCTTTGCCTCTATCTTCGACTGCCGCGTATTATCATTCTGCCTGCTGATCTCTGCCCCGAAATCCTGCAGCACTTCTTTCAGGTGCTGTAAAATATCCTTAAACGCCGCCGGACTTTCATCCGTAAAGGTGACAACCATTCCCTGATCCTTGAGTGGTGTAATCTGCATGGCAATATTACCACCGGTGATCTGATACCCAACCTCATCGTGGGCACGTTCTATCACATCACGAAGGAACTCCTCTCCCTTCTCATTGCGTTCAAAAATATCTGTTAAGGTAAGACCGTACTCCATCATATCTTCCTGTGTGATGATGCATTGCACCGTCGCATCGTTAATCTTCTTATATTTCATATGATTCTTATCCTCTGTTTACTTCCTTTTACTCTGAAATGACTCGCTTTATGCTATACTTACTAATATAATAGCACAAAAATACGCAATAAGGAAGAATCTTATCGCGTACTTCCTTCTATCTTTTCCCCATATATATTTTCGTTCTAAATTATCAGAAATTTTATATATTTATCCTTTATTTTTAGATTTATTCTTTCATTTCTTTTATTTTTCTGTTAAAATAGTGTTAAGAAAATAAGAAAAATGTCGATACTATTAATAGAACAAGGAGTTCGTCATGTATGTTCTTTCTACACACAATGGATATGTAGTAAGGAAATGCAAATCTAAATCCAGGGAGGGATCACCGCAGTATATGCATATGAAGGAAATTATAAAGTGGAAGCGGTTATGGCGATCACCCCGTTGAAGAAGATTTCTTCCGAAGACAAAAATCGTCAGTCCAAGCAGAATACATCCAAAACCTTTGCAAAAACTTTCTTCTCAAAGGTTCTAGAGGATGCATGTGAGAAGGAACAGCAGAAAGATATCCATATCCGCACAAACGGATATACAAAAGATGCCCTTCCTTTTTACAATTACGTGAATATGAGAGAATATAACTAATACGTATAGGAAAGCCGTTGCAGTATCTTAGATCTGCAACGGCTTTTTACAATTCCATACCACATTTCCATGCTATGTAAGCTATGTTACAATATGCTGTATCTTATCCATCGGAAGCCACTTCTCCAACGTTTCTGCCAGCATATCCAACGCAATAGGTTTGGGCAGGAACCCGTTCATTCCACCCTTTATGAATTCCTCTTCCATGCCTTGAACCGCATTGGCAGACAAAGCAATAATAGGCAATTTATCTGTATACGGCGTACCGATAGCACGAATTAATCCGGTGGCTTCGATACCGTCCGGCTCCGGCATCATATGATCCATAAAGATCAGATCATACTTAGCCTCTCTGCGGATCATCTCTACACAATCCTTCCCGTTATCCACCAGATCCGGCACAATATCGAATTTCTTAAGAAGCCCCGATGCCACCCGAAGATTTACCTTATTATCATCCACCACAAGAACCCTGGCATCAGGAGCTGTAAATGTAAGCTTAAACTGCTTTACCTTTGTCTTCTTCTTGTTTTTACTGTATTCACAGGGAGTTGCATCAATGACCTTCTGCACGACATCAAAAGTAAAACAGCTTCCTTTGCCATATTCACTCTCAACCTGTATCTGTCCTCCCATACGCTGCACCAGCAGTCTGGATATGGACAGACCCAGCCCGGTTCCTTCTATTCCCTTGTTCTTCTTCATATCTACCTGCTCAAAAGCATCAAACAGCTTAGACATATGTTCCGGTCTGATACCGATACCGGTATCAATAACACTGAAAATAAGCCGCCCGGTATCTATGGTTTCCGATTTCCAGGAAACCTTCAGTGTAATGGTTCCCTCATTCGTGAATTTGGTGGCATTACCCATAATATTGATGATGACCTGCTTTACCCTGCCAATATCACCATATAACCTACATGGAATATCATCCTGTATTTCAGCCCGCAGTTTGACCGGTTTTTCTTTGACACGCACCTCCATCATGCTCATCAGATCATGAATCATAGAGGAAAAATAATATTCCTCCGGAATAATCGGCATTTTACCGGATTCAATCTTTGAAAAATCAAGAATATCGTTGATAATACTAAGCAGTCCCTCACCGGAAGACTTAATCGTCGCTGCATATTCCTTGCCCTGTTCCGATAATTCTTCATCCAACAGCATATCCGTCATGCCACAGATAGCATTCATAGGAGTTCTGATCTCATGAGACATATTTGCAAGGAAAGCACTTTTTGCTTCATTGGATGCCTCTGCCTCATGCATCAGCCGTTCCATCTCTTTCATGTTACGACGGATTACAACCGTATTATCAATTGCAATGACAGACAACACACTACAGCCCAGAAGCGTACAGACTATATTAATAGAAATATTGAGTGTCTGTATGAAAGATACCATTCCCAGGCTCTCGATTGTAGCAACCGGTGCATGGTACGTATCCATCACCTGTTCCCCCAGATATACCATAGTAATCAGCAGAAAGTTTCCAAATGGATGGAATACTTTTTGCTCCCTATTCTGATTCTGACATTGCAGTACATAACTGGTCAGATAAGTAAAAGGCATTAATGCCAGACAATAATGACTAAATAGTGTCTCATTGCCCAACACATAAACCGACACATAAGAATAAACCAGCACTTCCACTACTACTATGTGATATACCACTCTGATCCGGTTCTTTCTGGCAAAGCCAAAAGCAATCATATAGCAGACCACACTGAGAATATTCAGTCTGCTTAAAAATGGCTTATGCGCAATACCAAGTGTAATACCGAGAATAATATGTATAACCGCCAGCAAAACGGTACAGATCTGCAAAAACACATCATAATTCAAAATATTTATTTTTAAATTTCTGATACGATTCCAGAAATTCATCAAATGTTTCATATCCAATCTCCACTACGGTCGACAATAACTAAAAATCGCTACAATTATTCTACAATACCCCCCTTTCAAAGTGCAAGTATAATAGTGCCAAAAAATATAGCCGACAGATGCCGACTATATCACATAATTACTTAATTTTTCATTTTCCCATTCAACCAGATCCGCTAAGGTTACCTGATCTATCACGTCACTGATGGCCGTATTCAACATCTGCCATAACTTAAGTGTTGCACAGGTATCCTGACGTTCACAGGTGTTTACCTCATCATCCAGACATGCCACCGGGGCAAGGGAGCCTTCTGTCAGCCGTAATATCTTTCCTACTGTATACCAGGCAGGATCTTTGGTCAGCCGGTATCCTCCCTGAGGGCCTCTGATGCTCTTAACATAACCAGCCTTATTAAGCGTAGATATTATTTGTTCCAGATACTTGTCCGATATTCCCTGTCTTGCGGCAATATCCTTAATCCTGATCGGCTCCCCGGTATTATTCTGTGCCAGATCCAGCATTAATCTGAGCGCATATCTTCCTTTCGTTGAAATTTTCACTTTAATCACCATGCCTTTCTCTCAGCCTGCAAACTTTGGGCCGCAGGCACAAATTTGCGTGTGAAAAATCTTCCGCATATGGATTTTTCACACTTTTCTCCTTTTCCCTGTTTGTATCATTTCTGTTACTGTCCGATTCCCTTTCATCTTATAAAGAATCATACTCCTCAGACTCTTCAATATCATTCACCGGTTCCTTCAATCCCTCGATCTCAATACCGTTTTTCTTGGCATAATCCCATAAGGCAGCATGTATCGCTTCCTCTGCCAGCAGGGAACAATGTACCTTGACCGGTGGCAGACCATCCAACGCTTCCATAACCGCTTTATTGGTTACTTCCAGCGCTTCCTTAACGGTCTTGCCCTTTACCAGTTCTGTTGCCATCGAACTTGTTGCAATTGCTGCACCACAACCAAAGGTTTTAAATTTAGCTTCCTGTATCACTCCATTGTCATCAATATCCAGATACATTCTCATGATATCGCCGCATTTCGCATTTCCCACGGTTCCTACACCACTGGGATTTTCTATCTCTCCCACATTTCTTGGATTATTGAAATGATCGATTACTTTATCACTATACATAGCACTCTCTCCTTTTATGAATATAACTATCTATCGATCCGGAAAACTTCTGTTTTCCTATCATATTAATATGGTATATATGATATGTTATACTACGCTTTGCCTACTTTGTCAATCCGCTCTTCTGTTAAATTCTTCTCCGCTCTTCTGTTAAATTCTTCTCCCTTCCGGTTAATAAAAACGGAGAAAACAACGATATATAATATAAGGAACTGCGAACGCAGATCGCTGCGAGTAAACGGATTTACGAATTATGCTAAGGAGGGCACATCATGAGTAAAGTAAACGGATACAGTGTGTATCAAAATAATTATTACAACAATACCATACAGAGCAAGAAAGAACAGGATAAAACACAGAAATCGGATTCTTCATCCAAAGCAGCCAAGACCGGAAAAACCGAACCTAATACGGTACAGTTAAGTGATAAAGCCAAAGCGCTGCTGCAGGAATTAAAGAAACAATATAATAACATGGACTTCTTTGTAGCTGACTATGATACCGAAGAAGAAGCTGCTTCCTATCTGTCCCGTGGTACCAAAGAATTCAGCGTATTGATCGATCCAGAAGAACTGGAGCGCATGGCTAAAGATGAAGAGGTTAAGAACCAGAATCTGACTCTGCTTGATGAAGCTGTAGGCAAACTCGGTGATATGAAAGAACAGCTTAAGGAAACCGAAAACGGTGACCAGGTTATTCAGCTGGGAGTTACCATCGGCAAAGACGGTGAAGTATCCTATTTTGCTGAATTAGAGAAAGTCAGTGAACGCCAGAAGGATTTTATAGAGAAGATAAGAGCAGATAAAAAGGAAGCGACTAAAGAGGCTGCCGAAGAAGCGCAGAAAGCCGAGGAAGCCGAGTCATCAAAGATAGCGGGTTCGAAGCAGGATGCCTATATCTTTGAAAAGAGTAAACGCACCACCGTCTACGCCGGCTCCGTGGAAGAACTATTGGAGAAAATCGCAAACGTCGACTGGAATGCTGTCAAGGAAGAAACTAACACCAACATGCCCGGCGGACATTTCGACTTAAGCATCTGATTGCTTTGATATGACAAGAAGCGCAGGAACCCTTTCCTGCGCTTCTATGCTATATTCTCTCAACGATATACTTTTTAATCTATACAAGTCCCTTTCTTTTTTCAAAGAAATCATTGACCGCCTGAATGATCTGTGCCGGCTCCATAGTCTTAAGTAGATATCCTTCCGGTTTAAGAGCCATAACCTTCATGACGCTCTCTCTGTCACCCTTACTGGTCAGGAAAATAACCGGGATATCTGCAAACTCATGCTCACTTCTGATCATTTCCAATACCTGCTTACCATCTATCACCGGCATCTCATAGTCTAAAAGCACAAGATCCGGTCTGTTCATTGCCAGATACTTGATCGCCATGGTCCCGGAATTCGCCAGAATAACCTGATACTGTTCCTCCAGCCATGACTTCACGCTACGAAGCATGACACCTGAATCGTCTACCACCAGAATCTTCTTCTTATTCTGTTTGCCGAATTTCTTCTCATAATTCAGAATAGATTCCACTGCTTCTGCCAAATTGATGGGACGAAGAAACTCTTCGCGTATCAGGTGCTTCGGAATCATCTTCTCCACACTTTGAATCTCATTGGAATCACCGATCACAAAAATCGGGATATCCTCTTCCGCTGCTTTATCCTTTATATAGTTAAGTGCCTGCTGCTGTTCTCCAAGCTTTTCGTCTGTATATAATATAATAATGCTGATTGGCTCTGTATTCTTGCTGATCATATCTATATCTGCTTTCACAGTAAAGACATTATATTCAGCCTCTTCAAACCGCTCCTTTAATGACACAATCAGATAACTCTGTACTTCCGAAATAACCATTATGTTCTGCATTGAACTCTACCCTCCATATATCATTAGTATTGCACATTCAGGATAAAGAGTCAATCGCATTTCTACGTTCTCACGACGCCGCAATAGGTACCTATGTATTCCAGTTCCATACGCTTCATCGCAAATTCCTCTCCTATATTATGGATACACTGCAGCTTATATAGTCCGTCTTCTTCTACAAATTTTCTCAGATGCGCCCTGTCCCCAATATAAAAGAAAGCATATTCGCCATTAAGCGGAAATCTGTTGGCAAGAAGCACGATATCATCCTTACAAAAAATCGGTGCAAAGTCATTAGACGTCATCTTAACAGCCACAAAAGCATCCTTTACTGTTGTCTCTATATCAACGATTTCACAGCTGTCATATATGATACCCTTATTCATCTCACCGCTTGGAAGCAGGCAGGGAATCTTATGATATTCATCCGCATCACGCTCAGCCTTGGCCGCCGTTGCTTCATACTTTGCAGTCAGCAAAATAAGACTTTTGCCATGCTTCCCGCATGCTCTGTAATAATTCAATATCTTTTCCTCCGGTGCATTACAATACTGCCCCATCAGATTATTAACGCTCATATTCAGTGCATTTGCCATCTGCAAGACCGTGGACACCTTTGGATCAGATGTCTTACCATAATATATATTTCTCACTGTTTCCAGGGGCAGCCCACACATCTCAGCAAACTCACCGATGGAAATATCCATATTACCCAAAATCTCTCTTAAACGTGTACCCAACATTCAACTCACCATGTCTTTCTTGACACATAAAAACCTACTTTTTGATAAAACAAATGTTAAACTCAATATATTTATTTGTCAATAATTGTAATATAATTTTAGTACAACAAGGGGAAATAAAGATATATAGGGGTAAAAGGAGGAAAAATGATGGGAAATGATACCATATCGTATCAGACAAACAACGAAATCTTGGGTGTGAAGATTAAAGTAGAAAATAATAATATTCATTATGTTCTGCTTAAATTAGGGGTTCCGCCGCACCTGAAAGGCTATTCGTACATCGTATATGCACTGGAACTGGTACTGATTGACCCTAATTTATTACAACACATCACCAAAGGGTTGTATATTGATGTAGCAAAGAAATATGGCACAACTCCAAGCCGTGTGGAAAGGGCAATCCGGCATGCGATTACAACCACCTTCCAATATGGCAATAAGGAATTTATCAACTCTATTTTCCAGAATTGTCTCAGGCCGGACAGACCGGCACCGACAAACACAATGTTCCTGGCAAGATTATATTACTATCTTACCCTGGTTAACTAATCCTCGCAAAAGGGCAGCTTTATAGCTGCCCTATCGCATCCGAATCATATCTCTTGTAATTTCTGCAAGACTTCCCGCACCACACATAGACATCGTATCGGCAAGCTCACCTGCAAGTTTCTTAATGTACAGCTTAATGCCTTCCGCTCCACCACCATAAGCCGCTGTCACGAAAGGTCTGGCAATCAGTACGCCATCTGCACCAATAGCCAATGCCTTAAAAATATCTGTACCGCTTCTGATACCGCCATCCACCAGAATCTTCATACCACTGCCCTGCATGGCATCTACAATCTCAGGCAGCACTTCTGCCGTTGCCGCGCATTGATCCAGTACCCGGCCTCCATGGTTACTGACAATAATCGCCGCTGCTCCCGCCTCTTTAGCCTTCTTTGCACCCTTGACCGTCATAATACCCTTGACAATAAACGGCACTCCTGCCATTTCTGCGATTTCCCGAAGCTGCTCTACACTCTTACTGCCGGCCGGAGGAGTCATGCCCTTTAAAAACGGCAGCCCTGCTGCATCAATATCCATGGCAAGAGCAAAACAGCCCGCCTCCTTACAAAGTGTCATCTTCTCCCGGATCGTTTCCAGGTTCCACGGCTTAATCGTAGGAATACCCTGTCCGCCAACTTCTGCAATGGCTTTTGCTGACTGCTCCACCACAGACGGATCTTTGCCATCTCCCGTAAACGCAGCAATGCCACACTCATTACAAGTCCTGAGCATCATATCATTATAAGTCAGATCCGTATACTTCTGTCCGTAGTGCAGCTGCACCGCACCAACCGGGCCTGCAAAGAACGGATACAGAAAGGTTTTACCAAACAGCTCCAACGTCATATCCGGTTCCCTGTTCTCACACAGCGTATCCATATTGACTCTGATCTCCTGCCATTTATCAAAATTACGCATGGCCGTATCGCCTATCCCCTTTGAGCCAGGCCCCGGCAACTGATTTCTGCATGCCCTTCCATTGCAGACCGGGCACGCCTTGCAGTATTCCCCAATACAGCCTTTCGCCTGATCCAATATCTCTTGATATGTCATCATTACTGTTTCCTCCTATGTAATACAATATCATTCAGCCGTTTTCCGCCTGACCGAATACGTCTGTGCTCCTTA
>JALETS010000151.1 GCA_022781395.1 Lachnospiraceae bacterium
ATTTTTGATATCCTGGCAGACATGGGTCAGCCGCACGCTGTTGACGTAGGCAGTAAAGGTGGTACCCATGCTTCGCTTGAAGAAACGGCAGAAATATTCCGGGTTAAGTGCGGCAAGATTGGCGGCCTCTTCTAAGGAGATGGTTTCCGTATAATGTTCTTTGACATAGTGGATTACAGGGGTTAAACGCTCCAGATTTTTCTGGCTCTGTACCTTGGCAGTATGATCAATGGTAACCTGATAGTTGACTATCAGCGTATAGAGAAAATCAAAAAGCAGACTGGAGAACCGCAGGGAATATCCCTGTGGTTTTTCTGTATAAAGCTGTCCCATGGAAGTCAGAATATTTCTTAAGGTCACCATGGAACTGTCGTTTTTGCCTGTAAAATCAAAACGGATATTGTCGTAGTCTGTGATGGCATGGGTAAGAAACTGATAAGGAATCTGCAAGAGAAGTACTTTGGCATAATCGTAAGTCTGGGTTGCATGAATGTCGGCAGTATTTACAATCATGAAATCATCTTTTGTCAGGACATATTTCTTATGATTAATGGTCATGTCCATTTTGCCGTCATAGAGATACACTACCTCCATGCTGCGGTGCCAGTGCTCCGGGACATAATCATTGATACTGTCATAAATTGTAAAACGGACATCAATATCGCTTTCTATATGCACTTCTTCGTGTGTAAACTGCTGCATGGTAATCTCTCTTACTATGATATCTATATTATATCTTCCCTAAGAAATTATAAAAAGTCAATATTGACCTATAAATTAGTCATAAAAGGATATAGGAAATCCAATGTCCCCATGTTACACTAAGACCATGAAAAGGAAGAATTCATAGAAGCATTTTCTGTTGGTGACAGAGAAGGTATCATAACTGATTAAAATGATGAGGATAAAATCGTCAGAGAGAAAGGATGGGTTACAGACATGACAGCAGACAGGATTAAAGAGATTGTGGCACAGATGACATTGGAGGAGAAAGCGGCGATGTGTTCCGGTGCTGACTTCTGGCATACAGAGGCGGTGGAGAGATTAGGAATTCCGGCAAGTATGGTTTCTGACGGACCGCATGGTCTTAGAAAACAGGATCAGGAAGGAGACCATCTGGGAGTCAATGAGAGCATTAAAGCAGTCTGTTTTCCTGCAGGCTGTGGCACGGCGGCTTCTTTTAACAGGGAACTGTTAAATAAAATGGGCGAGACATTAGGTAATGAATGTCAGGCAGAAGGGGTCAGCGTAATCTTAGGTCCCGCGGTGAACATCAAGCGTTCTCCGCTGTGCGGACGTAACTTCGAGTATTATTCCGAAGATCCCCTTGTGGCAAGTGAGATGGCAGGAGCGTTGATTCACGGTGTGCAGAGCAAAAACGTGGGAACCAGCATTAAACATTTTCTTGCAAACAATCAGGAGACGAGAAGAATGTCTTCCGACTCCCGCATTGATGAGAGAACCCTGAACGAGATTTATCTGGCAGCTTTTGAGGGTGCGGTTAAGAAGGAGAAGCCTTGGACCGTGATGTGCTCCTACAATAAGATTAATGGTGTGTATGCCGCAGAGAATCATAAATATCTGACAGAGACACTTCGTGACAAATGGGGATTTGACGGTTATGTGATGAGTGACTGGGGTGCAGTCAACAATCGTGTGGAGGATCTGAAAGCAGGTCTTGATCTGGAGATGCCTTCTTCCAACGGCGTCAATGATAAGCTGATCGTCGGTGCTGTAGAAAGTGGGGAATTAAGTGAAGAAGTGTTGGATACAGCAGTAGAGCGCATTTTAAATATTGTATTCCGTTATGAGGAGAATCGTGACAAGAGTGCGTTTTTTGACAGGGATAAGGATCATGAACTGGCTCGTAAGGTTGCAGAGGAAACCATTGTTCTTCTGAAAAATGACGGTGTTCTTCCGTTGTCTGAACAGGATGAGATAGCTTTTATCGGTAAATATGCCATGAAGCCCCGTTATCAGGGTGGCGGCAGCTCACATATCAACAGTCATAAGATCACTTCTGCTCTGGATGCGGTTCGGGGAATGGGTAATATTTCCTTTGCCATGGGCTTTGATGATAAAGAGGATAAGACAAATGAGAAGCTGCTTGCGGAGGCAGTGGAGACAGCTAAGAAAGCAAAAGTGGCAGTTGTTTTCGCGGGGCTTCCGGATGCTTTTGAATCTGAGGGCTTTGACAGACAGCATATGCGTATGCCTGATTGCCAGAATGAACTGATTGAGAAAGTGGCAGCAGTACAGCCCAACACGATCGTGGTATTGCACAACGGTTCTCCGGTGGAGATGCCTTGGGCAAATAAGGTGAAAGGTATCGTGGAAGCTTATCTGGGCGGTCAGGCAGTTGGCGGAGCCGTGTGTGATATCCTGTTTGGCAGAGTCAATCCCAGTGCGAAGCTACCGGAGACTTTCCCGTTAAAGCTGGAGGATAATCCCTCTTACTTATCCTATATCGGGGAAGGAGATATGGTGGAGTACCGTGAGGGTATTTTCGTAGGATATCGTTACTATGACAAGAAGAAAATGGATGTACTGTTTCCCTTCGGTTACGGTCTGTCTTATACTACGTTTGCCTATAGCAATCTGAGAGTAGATAAAGAGTCCATGAAAGATACTGACACCATGACCGTGTCTGTAGATGTGACCAACACCGGTAAGATGGCGGGTAAAGAGGTAGTACAGCTCTATGTAGCAGACAAAGAGAGCACCGTAATCCGTCCCGTAAAAGAGCTACGGGATTTTGCAAAAGTGGAGCTGGCTCCCGGTGAGACTAAGACGGTAAGCTTTACCTTAGGCCAGAGAGCATTTGACTATTATAGTGTGAAGCTTCATGACTGGCATGTGGAAACGGGCGAGTTCGATATCATGATCGGGCAGTCTTCCAGAGATATCGTATTGACTAAAACTGTGACAGTGGAATCTACAGTTAAGCTTCCTTTCGTATATACCACAGACACAACGATGGGGGATGTAATGAAGGACCCAAGGGCTGTAGAGATTGTCAAGATTCTGATCGAGAAGCAGGATTTGTTTGAGTCAGAGAATTCTGATTCTGAGAGTGGTGTTGCAAGTGAAGCAATTTCTGATGAAATGAATGCGGCCATGGCACAGTATATGCCGCTTCGCGGTTCGGTCAACTTCGGCGGTAAGGTGACAATGGCCGATGTACAGGCACTGGTTGATAAGTTGAATGCGTTAGAGGACTAAATGCCGGAATACGAAATATTGAGCGTATTAGAGAATTAAGGAAAAGCACAACAGGTAAGGGAGGAAACCGAAAGCCTGCTGTGCTTTTTAAGTAAAAGGAAATGAAACTTATATATTTTGCAGTTACTATTACGTGGACTTATCTTTTGTTATTTAAAGCTGCTTCCACAAATCCTTTGAATAACGGATGCGGCCTGTTGGGTCTGGACTTTAGCTCAGGATGTGCCTGGGTTGCCACGAAGAAAGGATGTTCCGGCAACTCACACATTTCTACAATGCGTCCGTCCGGGGATAAGCCTGACAGCTTCATGCCGTGCTCTGTCAGAACTGCACGATAGTCGTTGTTAACCTCGTAGCGATGTCTGTGACGCTCGTGAATCGTCTCTTCGCCGTATAACTGATATGCCTTGCTATTCTTATCCAATACACAGGGATAAGAACCGAGACGCAGTGTACCGCCGATATCCTCCACACCATTCTGATCCGGCATTAGTGCGATGACCGGATGGGTAGTGGAAGGGTTAAGCTCGATGCTGTGGGCATCGCTGTAACCGACAACATTTCTTATAAATTCCACAATGGATAGCTGCATACCGAGACAGAGCCCGAGGTAAGGCACTTTGTTTTCTCTGGCATAACGGATTGCATAAAGCATACCGTCTATACCTCTGTCACCGAAGCCGCCGGGTACCAGAACACCATTTACATCTTTTAAAATATCGGATACATTTTCCTCGGTAACAGTTTCCGAATCAACCCACTTGATATTTACAACACAGTGATTGGAGATGCCGCCATGTTTTAATGCCTCTACCACGCTGATATAGGCGTCGTGAAGCTGGGTATACTTGCCCACAAGAGCGACTGTTACTTCCCCGGTAGGAGTACGCAAGGATTCTACCATGGCACGCCAGTCTGTCAGATCCGGTTCCGGGCAGTCTAATCCAAGGCATTCACAGGCTACCTGAGCCAGATGTTCTTTTTCCATTGCAAGCGGTGCCTCATATAGGTATTCCACATCCAGATTCTGGAGTACACAGTTACTCGGTACATTACAGAACAGCGCAATTTTATCTTTGATTCCCTGATCTAAAGGATGTTCGCTCCTGCATACAATGATATCCGGACGGATACCCATTCCCTGTAATTCCTTAACGCTTGCCTGGGTAGGCTTTGTTTTCATTTCCTGGGAAGCTCTCAGGTATGGAATAAGGGTTACGTGGATCAGAATTGCATTTTCACGACCCACCTCATGCTGGAACTGGCGGATGGACTCTAAGAAAGGCTGGCTTTCGATATCGCCTACCGTACCGCCTACTTCGATGATAGCAATCCGGGTTTCTTCATCCGTAAAATTGCGGTAGAACCGGCTTTTAATCTCATTGGTGATATGCGGAATAACCTGTACCGTGCCGCCACCGTAGTCTCCGCGGCGTTCCTTCTGCAGAACAGACCAATATACTTTTCCTGTGGTAACATTGGAATTCTTATCCAGATTTTCATCAATGAACCGCTCATAATGTCCAAGATCCAGATCAGTTTCCGTGCCGTCTTCCGTGACGAAGACCTCACCGTGTTGAATAGGGTTCATAGTACCCGGATCAATATTGATATAGGGATCAAATTTTTGCATCGTGACTTTATAGCCACGGGCTTTTAACAATCTTCCCAAGGATGCGGCGGTAATGCCCTTACCCAGACCGGACACGACGCCGCCTGTTACGAATACGTATTTTACTGCCATATTTCCCTCCACAATTTTCTCTTAGTTTGTAAGTCTGCTGTATATATAAAATAAAAAAGGGCACTACGAGCCATGCTCATAGCGCCTTTGCTTTGATATCAAAAGTTTAGCACCGGCAGTTGACCTTGTCAATCTACTTTCTCCTAAAAAATGACTCGGGCACCGGACTATCCGTACCACTTCAATGGGAATAGGTTGTTAATTCCTTTGTCATTGAAAAAAAGTACGTAGAGGGATAGAATAAAATAAGTAGAAATTTACCTTTATCAGAATAATCAGGAATGTATATTAGGTACGAGAAGGAAAAGATAAAAGTATGGAGAAAGTAACTCGTAAAGTAAAGAAGGCTCTTTCTATGTTACTCGTAGCAGCAATGGTTATTACCATGGTTCCTCAGACAGCACTTAGCGCATCTGCGCAGGAAGCAGTGGAGCCCGTTTCCGAGACAGTAGCGACTGTCACAAAGAAGACAGAAGAGACCACTGCTGGAACAGTGACAGAAAATGTCGAAGAGACAGAAGAAGCTGCAGAGGGAGAAGAAAACGTCGAAGAGACGGAAGAAGCTGCAGAGGGAGAAGAAAACGTCGAAGAGACGGAAGAAGCTGCAGAGGGAGAAGAAAACGTCGAAGAGACGGAAGAAGCTGTAGAGGGAGAAGAAATTGTCGATGAGACAGAGGAAACAACCGATACAGAAGAGAGCACAGACGAGGAAACAGAGGATGGGGAAGAGACCGCCGAAGAGGAAGCCGGGGAACCGAAGGCAGATTTTATTAGAAGTACGGCAAATGTTACAGCCATTGAGCATACCCTTACATTTGCACCCGATGCTTATGTATCAGTCAAAGATATGACAGTCAATGGTCTTCCGGTAACCCCGGATGAAAATAAGAAGGTAACTGTTCCGGAGGGTCGGGAGGTTACTTTCCGGTTACAGGCAGATACGGGCTACAAAGTAGGAGCCGTTACTTATCAGGAAGGTGAGGACGGCACTGCAGTAAAACTGCGTCCGGTTACATCAGCGGGTCAGGACACTTATGTGTTGGACGAGTTGACAGCGGATACAATGGTTACCGTAACAACGGAACCGGATGAGACTGCCTGCAATATGCTGGAATTTGATGTTACGGCAAATGAACTGCAAGATGGCGATGTCATTACCATCGGAGAAAAGAAAGCAGAACATAAAGTTACAATCAGCTATCCGGCAGACTCTGTAGAGCTTACTGCTTCCGTGGCAGGCAGAGAAATACTGCCCGATGCACAGGATGATACTTCTGCGGTATATACAGTTACACATGGGGATGTTATCAATCTTGCCGTAACAGCTAATGATTACTATCAGATTACGGGAGCGCAGACAACTGTCGGTACAATCAAGAAGAATGAGAAGACAGCAGTCTCCGGATTCAGCTACAGCATTACCGTTTCTTCGGATGCAGCCACTGAGATTCGGGCTCAGCAGACTACGGAGATAGTAATCACTCCTTCGGGTGGCGAAGCGATATCCCCTGTTAAGGGTGTCTATGGTGTGCAGGCCGGTACGACCTATGAAGTGCAGGTAAAACGCGGCGGAAAAGCGAAGAAGATTACGGCATACAGACTTGCAGATAGTGCGAACACTGATAATATAATCGCCTCCGGTGCAGCGACTTATGGATCCGGTAGTCTCCTGAAGGTCATCATTGACAGTGATGACGCAGGCAAGACTCTTACCCTTGACATGGTTGCGGGAACCGGCGAAGAGGAGTATCCTGAGGCACAGATTAAGCTGAAAATAGCACCGGCTGTCACCAAGGTTTCCATTGCGGGAATCAAGAATGGAAAGCTTTCCCAGGGTGCTGATACGACCAGGGAATATAAACTTACCATTACGCCGAAAACTGCAGCTAATACTCTGGGTGCGTATGTTACCACTGAAAATGTAACTGCCGAAGTGGATGGCGATATCCTGCGGGTGACGGTTAATGCCCGGGAGGCAACACCGGAACAGATTGCTGTTGTTAATCTGTACGATAAGGCAAGGAATGACGGAAGCAAAGAGGCTGTATCCGGAGGCCGGCTCTCTGTAACAGCCACGGCACCGGCATTGGTTAATGTAAAGCCGACGGTTTCCTTAAAAGACGCAGATGACTGTTCCCTGACGCTGCAGCTTGGTTCAAAGGGGATTGAGCAGGTCAACAAAGGTAACGTATATTATAAGGTTGTAGTTAAGGCAGCCGATCAGGATAAGAATGGGAATGAGCGTCCGAATACGATTAATGCGTCACAGATTGAATATGTAGAGAGAACCGGTGATGCGCAGAATTTCAAAGTCGTTGTGAACCGTGCGGGCGATGGCAAGGGTTGTGCGTGGAACTTCGATGTGACTGTTTCTCTGGTGCAGACCAAAGATAAAGCGCAGAAGGCCAGTGCAGAAGGCAACATAGCTTTTGAAACCGTAGACAATAAAGTGGCTAAGAGTAGTAAGCCCTTTTCAACCAAGGCACCTGCCTATACCACTAAGCTTGGCATTAAGAAACTGGCCACAAAACTCTATACAGGACAGACAGATATTGAGGTTGCGCAGGTTACCTTTGATAAGAATGCAACTTTCAGGAAGATAGAGGTTACCAATGCGGATGATCTGAATGCCAAAGGACTGGCAGCGACAGTAGCCGGAGATAAGATCCGGGTAACCGTAGGAAAGAGTGGATCATATCCGGAGATTGTAGGCAGATATACCATTCAGGCTGCAGCTGTGGATGGCAACGATGTAATGAAAACTGCAGCGACAAGCTTCACGGTTGATGTGCTGCAGGGAATTGAAGATCTGACGGTAATAGCTCCGGGGCAGGTTTACAAAGTTGGCGGCAAGACAGCTTCCTTTGCTACGGCGGTCAAATATAATAATAATGTAGCCGCTGCATCGGCATTTAATGTGGCTAAGAAAGTTACCTGGTCCCTGACAGATGCAGATGGCAAGCCGCTTTCTGATGCGATGGCTAAGCTGATTACTGTTAATAAGAGTGGTAAAGTAACAGTTGCCGGGAATTATATTGTGTCGGCAGATGCGAACAGGAACACCTTCAGGGTAGTGGCAACAGCAGCGGATTATAAAGGCAATACGGTAACCGGTTCTGCAGAGTTTGTGATTACGGCTCAGGCAGCAGAACTGGGTGAAGTGGTTATTTTATCAGGAAATCCGTATAATGGCGGAAAAGACGGTGATTCTTATGATGTGGTTGCAAGAAGTAATGGTCAGGTATCCGCATACAAGGGTACTTATGCTTTCGTATTGAAGAAGGATGCAGTACAGAAGGATCAATACAGTTATGCGGAATTCTTAGAGAATGTAGCTGATGTTCAGGTGACTTTTACTTCCGGTAACAAGAAAGCACTGGAAATTGACAATTATGATGGTGAACTTATCGTTCATAGCGGAGCTAAGAATGTTAAGATAACGGCAACTGCAACAGATGGCAGTAAGGTCACATCTGTACTTAGCGGACTGAATGTGGCTTATATAGACACAGAAGAACTGGGACTTGAGATTGTTCAGGTCAGAGACGATGGTGGCGATGCATGGAAGATTGGTGATGAAAGCCGGTACAAAGAGAATCAGGCAGAGCCGATCAAGTTCTATGGGAAAAAGGATACATGCTTTTATGTAGATGTGAAACAGCTAGTGGGTGAAAGCTGGGAAGATTTAACAGGCATTACAGATTATACGCTTAAAGCTGATGGGGCTAAGTTCCTTGAGCAGCATGTGGAAACCGGTATGTATGAATTGTACGCGGTTAAGGATACGATCACGCTTACCCTGACAGATAAACCGAAGGATAAGGCGCAGAAGACTGTCAAGACATATGTGCTGCACAATGCTTCCGTAAGTACACAGAAAGCACCGAAGGTAACAACCAAAGATGTTTTGTATGGCGGCATCTATTATAAGGTACCGCAGACAGTAACCTATACTGTATCTTCTATGCCAAAGGATTACAAGTGGGATAATAAATATGCACTGGTTACAGTAGATGTGGCAGATTCTTCATCTGCTAAGAACATAAAAAGATATAATCAGTTTATAGAATATGCAGACAGCGAGGTTAATGGAACAGTGCCCATAGAGCAGGACGGTACCATCACACTTTATTTCGATCGTCATGGTATGACCGATATCCCGACAGGCAGCTATAAGCTGAATGTTAGCCTGGGTACAGTTGATGGGGAGGGACGATTTATTGCGGATACCAAGCCGGCGGCTGTTACATTGAAGGCTGTTGCGCAGAAAACAGTTAAGACAAGCCTGAATAGTTCTTACACGATGTCTGCTAAGGATGGTACCGCCGTAGAGCTTAAGCTGTCCAATTCAAAGACCTGTTTAACGGATGCAATCCTTACGAATGTCAATATCAAAGGGACCGGAAACAAGTTTACAAAATATTTTGAGATAGCCGGAAGTGCTGAAGATGGTTTCAATCTCAGACTGAAAGACGATTTAAATGAGGATGATCTTGTCTATATTACAGGAAAGGCGGCTAAGAATGATCTGACCGGCTGGGTATACTATAAGTATAAACTGAATGATGATGCCGAGGCTGCACCGGCGAAGAGCGGGGAAGGACAGATTAAGATAACATTTAAGGACACTTTGCAAAAGTACAGCCTGACCGGGACAACTATTTACAGTGATGATGCAACAGCTTCTGTCCGTGCAATTGCAGGTAAAAAAGAGGCTGCGGTTTCCTATGCTGTTGCAACGGAAGGGTATTTTGGGGTAAGCAGTACATCCGGCTCTACGGTTTTTCTGTATAAAAAGGCTGATGCACCGGAGAAAATGCCTAAGAAAAATAAGATTACCCTGTATATCGTGCCGATAGGGGGATGCTATGATAGGGTGCTGGAAAACTTGTATAATACTTATATTAATGCATCTGAAGAGAAGAAAACGACAGCAAAGGCTGAACTGGAGACAGCTATCAGGACATATGGCGTGAAAGTTTCTACAACGATTTCTGTCAGAGCTGAGAAGAATCCTGCTTCGGGGGCAGGAGATAAGGTTTATGTTTCTGCATCTGCAGAAGCCGGGCTGGCAGACGGAAGCGCGGAGCATCCGTTCACGACAATCCGGGAGGCGGTAGAGCAATCCGGAAAAGGAGCAGAAATCATTATCGGAGATGGCACATACGAGCCTTTTACCGTTACAGAAGATTTTTCCGGAGAAAAGGAGAATATAAGTATTATCAGAGCTGCTGAGGGGGCCCATCCGATGATTCAGGTGCCGGAGGGCAGTCCTGCAGATGATGCGATTGGAATTTGTATGGAGAATGTTTCCCATGTCCGGGTGGAAGGTCTGGAAATTATCGGAGGAACACATGGCATATATTATGAGAGTAATTCTGAATTGAGCGGTGATGAGTTAAGCGATATTACGATTCACAATTGTAAGATCCATAATGTAAATGGGGTACACGGTATCGGTATTTACGGAACGAATGTGGCTGTTCCGATTACGGAACTGAAGATAGAGAGATGCGAAGTCTATGACTGTCGGTGCGGGGACAGTGAGTCGGTAGTTGTCAATGGTAATATTGATGGTTTCGAGATATGCAACAATGTTATACATGATAATAACAATATTGGTATTGATATGATCGGGTTTGAAGGAACTGCCTTGCAAAGTGCATCCTATAGAGGTAATCGTTATGATACTGATTATGTGCGTAACGGGAAATGTTATGGAAACACGGTTTCAGGCATTTCGGCAAAGGGCAACGATGCGTATCTGGAAGACGGTGTTTATAGTCTGTGCGCGGCGGGAATCTACGTAGACGGAGGACAGGACATCGAAATATACGATAATAAAATTACAAACTGTGATATCGGCATAGAAGTTGCCACAGAGCATAATCCGGCAGAAAATTCTTTGTTTCAGGTTTCGGGTATAGAAGTATATAATAATGAAATCTCGGAATGTACAGGATTTGCAGGACTGGCTTTTGGGGGATATGATGCAGAACGCGGATTTACCGTGGAATGTCGATTTCATCATAATACATTGCGGAATAATCCGGTTCAGATTGTAGTGCAGCGCAGTAAAAATAATGAAATAGATCATAATACGATTATTGGCGGAACTACAGTCATTGAATATAATGCGGAGTTACTGGAAGAGGAAATGGATAATAATTTCCATGATAATTTGATAACTCAGTAATCTGATCAAAGAGTCATTATTTAAGAAAAAATTGAGAATTGTTCACGGCTTTTTTATGGAATAATTAGAAACAGTGTGCTACAATAAAGGACGTTATAGGTGGAAAATATAGCTGAATATATACAAAAAGGGAAAAGAAACTTATGAGAGTGGGATTTGATAACGAGAAGTACTTGAAAATGCAGTCTGAGCATATCATGGAGCGGATTAATAAGTTCGGTGATAAGCTGTATCTGGAATTTGGCGGGAAACTGTTTGATGACTACCATGCATCCAGGGTACTGCCGGGTTTTGAGCCGGACAGTAAGCTTCGTATGCTGATGAAGCTTTCCGACAGGGCAGAGATTGTCATTGTTATAAATGCAGCAGATATTGAAAAGAATAAGATACGTGGAGACCTGGGCATTACTTATGATGAAGATGTACAGCGTCTGATGCGTGAATTTGAGAGCCGTGGACTGTATGTGGGCAGCGTGGTACTGACACATTATGCAGGTCAGATGCGTGCCGCAGAATTCAAAGAGAAGCTGGAGAAGAAGAATGTAAAGGTATACCTTCATTATACAATAGAAGGGTACCCTTCCAATATCCCGTTGATCGTTAGCGATGAAGGCTATGGCAGGAACGAATATATTGAGACGACCAGACCGCTTGTGGTTGTTACAGCGCCCGGACCGGGAAGCGGCAAGATGGCGACCTGTCTGTCCCAGCTGTATCATGATAACAAGAGAGGAATTAAGGCGGGCTATGCGAAATACGAGACTTTTCCTATCTGGAATATTCCTTTAAAGCATCCGATCAATCTTGCCTATGAGGCTGCTACAGCAGATTTAAATGATGTCAATATGATCGATCCTTTCCATCTGGAAGCCTATGGGGAGACAACTGTTAATTACAACCGTGATATCGAGATTTTCCCGGTGTTGAATGCCATCTTTGAAGGCATTTATGGGGAAAATCCTTATAAATCTCCTACTGACATGGGAGTGAACATGGCAGGCAATTGTATCATAGACGATGAGGCCTGCAAAGAGGCTTCCTATATGGAAATCATTCGCCGCTATTATACGGCTATGAATGATGTTATCAAGGGAAAAGCAAAAGAGAATGATGTCTATAAGATTGAACTGCTGATGAAGCAGGCCAAGATTTCCACGGACGATCGTAAGGTGACAGTGGCAGCCAAGGAAAGGGCAGAAAAGCTGCATGTACCTACAGCTGCAATCGAACTGGCAGGCGGTACGATCATTACCTCTAAGACCACAGACCTGTTGGGAGCATCAGCAGCGCTTTTGCTGAATGCGCTGAAATATCTGGGTGGAGTGGAGCATGATACCCATTTGATCTCACCGGAAGCGATTGAACCGATTCAGGAATTGAAAACCAAATATTTAGGTGGGAAAAACCCACGGCTGCATACGGACGAAGTGCTGATTGCATTGTCCATGTCCGCTGTGCAGGATGAGAATGCGAGAAAGGCGTTGGAACAGCTTCCCAAGCTGAAAGGATGTCAGGTACACACTTCAGTGATGCTTTCCGACGTTGATATAAAAACATTTAAGAAGCTCGGTGTGGATCTGACCAGTGAGCCTTCTGTCAAAGGAAAGAGTATAGCGAATGAGTGAAAACAATTTTAACCAGTACGAGGGCGGATCGATGAATGGACCGTCAGGCAATAATAATGGAAATAATGGTTCCGGTGGCCCTGGAGGCCACGGCGGTCCGGGAGGTCCGGGAAACGGAGATCCGAAGAAGCAGAGCCTTATTATCCTGATTATCGCAGCGTTGATTACATTGTTCAGTATCAGCGTGTTTATGAAGTTTATGACAGGCTCTACCAATCAGGAGATCAGTTATAATGAATTTGTAACGATGATTGAAAAGGGTGAAGTGGAGAGTGTCGTTGTTGATTCCGATAAGATTACTATTTACCCCAGGAATGAAAAAGATGCTAATCCGTTTTTCTATGCCTATGGCGGCAGCGTTTCTTATTATACCGGCAAAATGGAAGATGACGATACGCTGACAGCCAGACTGTTAGAGAATAATGTAGAGATAAACAAGGAAGTAGCGGACAGCTCCAGCGTTATTATGACGGTGCTTCTTTACTATGTTTTACCTATTCTGTTAATGTGGGGACTTCTAAGCCTGCTTTTCAGAAGAATGGGCGGCAAAGGCGGTCCTATGAGTGTAGGCAAGAGTACTGCCAAAGCTTATGTACAGAAAGAGACGGGTATTACCTTTAAGGATGTGGCCGGAGAAGATGAGGCAAAGGAATCTCTTGTAGAGGTAGTAGATTTCCTCCATAACCCCGGTAAATATTCCAAGATTGGTGCCAGACTGCCCAAGGGCGCTCTGTTAGTAGGCCCTCCGGGTACCGGTAAAACATTATTGGCAAAGGCTGTTGCCGGAGAGGCACATGTGCCGTTTTTCTCTTTGTCCGGTTCTGATTTTATCGAATTGTATGTAGGTGTGGGTGCATCCCGTGTCCGTGATCTGTTTAAAGAAGCGGAGAAAAATGCGCCTTGTATTGTATTTATTGATGAGATTGATGCTATCGGAAGAAGCCGTGATTCCAAATACGGCGGCGGTAATGAAGAGCGGGAGCAGACACTGAATCAGCTTTTATCCGAGATGGATGGTTTTGACGGTAAGAAGGGAATCATCATTCTGGCAGCTACCAACAGACCGGAGATTCTGGATAAGGCATTACTTCGTCCGGGCCGTTTTGACCGAAGAATTATTGTTGATAAGCCTGATCTGAAAGGCCGCGTGGAGATTCTGAAGGTACATTCCAAGGATGTGCTGATGGATGAGACCGTTGATTTGAATGAGATTGCATTGGCAACCTCCGGTGCGGTTGGTTCCGACCTGGCCAATATGATCAATGAGGCA
The DNA here is from genome assembly GCA_022781395.1 of Lachnospiraceae bacterium. Lineage (GTDB taxonomy): Bacteria > Bacillota > Clostridia > Lachnospirales > Lachnospiraceae > UBA3282. The sequence continues at coordinate 14,058 of JALETS010000151.1, forward strand.
GCCATCAATGCTGTTAAGATGGGTAGAGAATATGTGAGCCAGAAGGATCTGTTTGATGCGGTGGAACAGGTGCTTGTAGGTAAAGAGAAGAAAGACCGTATCATGAGTAAGGAAGAGCGCAAGATCGTATCCTATCATGAGGTGGGGCATGCGCTGATCAGTGCTTTACAGAAAAATTCCGAGCCGGTACAGAAGATTACGATTGTACCGAGAACCATGGGAGCGCTTGGCTATGTAATGCATGTGCCGGAGGAAGAGAAATATCTGGATACAGAGGCAGAACTGCATGACAGACTGGTAAGCCTTCTGGGCGGCCGTGCGGCAGAGGAGATTGTATTCGATACCGTAACCACCGGTGCCGCCAATGATATCGAGCAGGCAACCGGCATTGCCAGAAATATGGTTACAAGATTCGGTATGAGCAAGAAATTCGGACTGATGGGTCTGGCAACGGTAGAGAGCCAGTATCTGGATGGAAGAGCTTCTCTTACCTGTTCGGATGTAACAGCAGCAGATGTCGATACGGAAGTAATGGAGATGCTGCATGAGTGTTACGCACAGGCGAAAGAGATGCTGAAGGATAACCGGGAGATCATGGATAAGCTGGCAGCTTATCTGATCGAGAAAGAAACAATTACCGGTAAAGAATTTATGAAGATATACCGGAAGGAAAAAGGAATTCCCGAGCCTGAGGAAGAGAAGAAAGAGGACCCGGAGAGCGTTGTGCCGGAATCATCTGAAGAGAGCAAAAGTGGCGACAGTGTAGAAGAACAACAGACACCGGAAGAAAGTTTGCCACAGTTGGAGAATACAGAACAGCCGGAGAACGCAGAACAGCCGGCAGCACCGCCTTATCAGCAGCAACCCGGTAACTACGGCTTGTTTTCGCAGACTCCTGATCCAAAGGACAGTCAGCAACGCACGCAGGATCAATAAGAGATATGTTTGATTTTCAGGAAGAATTAAAAAAACTCCCCAATGCACCGGGCGTATACCTGATGCATGATAAAAACGACACGATTATCTATGTTGGTAAAGCTATCAACCTCCATAATCGTGTCCGTTCTTATTTCCGCAAAATAGTAGGCAGAGGCCCCCAAATCGACAGAATGGTAGAACAGATTGCCAGGTTTGAGTATATTGTGACGGACTCTGAGCTGGAAGCATTGGTACTGGAGAATAATCTAATCAAAGAATACAGTCCCAAGTACAATACCATGCTCAAGGATGATAAGACTTATCCGTATATCAAGGTAACGATGGGAGAGGACTATCCCCGTATCCTTTTTTCACGGGAGATGAAGAAGGACCGTTCTAAATATTTCGGACCGTATACCAGTGCGGCGGCAGTGAAAGATACTATTGATCTGATGAATAAACTTTATCAGCTTAAGACCTGTAACCGGAAGCTGCCCCGGGATATCGGCTTGGAGAGGCCGTGTCTGAACTATCATATCAAACAGTGTATGGCACCCTGTCAGGGATATATCAGCAAGGAAGAATACCGGGAGCGGATAGAGCAGGCACTTGATTTCCTGAACGGAAATTATAAACCGATGCTTAAGGAACTGGAACAAAAAATGACAGAAGCGTCGGAAAAATTGGAATTTGAGGAGGCGGCCCGCTACCGGGATCTGTATAATAGTGTCAAGAGTGTGGCACAGAAGCAGAAGATAACGGACAGCGACGGAGAGGACAAGGATATTATTGCGCTTTCTAAGGATGAGACGGATGCGGTGGTGCAGGTATTCTTTGTCAGAGACGGGAAGCTGATCGGCAGGGAGCACTTCTATATGACTCATGTGGAGGGCTATGATACGGCACAGATACTCTTAGACTTTGTCAAGCAGTTCTATGCCGGGACACCTTTTATTCCAAGAGAACTGATGCTGCAGGAAGAGATAGGAGATATTGAAATCCTGGAGAAATGGCTGTCGAGCCGTAAAGGCAGCCGGGTATATATCCGTGTACCCAAGAAGGGTTCGAAAGAGAAGCTGGTGGAGCTGGCGGCACAGAATGCCCATTTGGTTTTGAGTCAGGACAAGGAACGTATCAAACGTGAAGAAGGTAGAACTATCGGTGCAGTCAGGGAGATTGCATCGCTACTCTCTCTGGATAACATAAGCCGTATGGAGGCCTATGATATTTCCAATATCAGTGGTTTTGCCAATGTAGGTTCCATGGTGGTCTTCGAGAAGGGCAAGGCGAAACGCAGCGACTATCGTAAGTTCCGTATCCAGTCGGTGTCAGGACCGGATGATTACAGTTGTATGAAGGAAGTGCTGACAAGACGCTTTCTTCATGGTATGGAAGAGAGAGAAGAACTGGACCGGAAGGAAGTGGATCATGAATTTGGAAGCTTCACGAAATTTCCGGATCTGCTTCTGATGGACGGGGGCAAGGGTCAGGTCAATATTGCCCTGCAAGTGTTGGGGGAACTGCATCTGGATATTCCTGTGTGTGGTATGGTAAAGGATGATAATCACCGTACCAGAGGTTTGTATTATCAGAATGTGGAGATTCCCATCGATACCCATTCGGAAGGATTTAAGCTGATCACCCGGATTCAGGATGAGGCCCACAGGTTTGCCATAGAATATCACAGGTCCTT
>JALETS010000111.1 GCA_022781395.1 Lachnospiraceae bacterium
TTCATCAGTGCACCACCGTCCTGCTCCCAGGTGCCGCGCCATTTGGCTCTGGAATAATATTCATAATCTCTGGCCCATCGAATATGCGCCGTTCCATGGAACATTCTGCCGAAACGCTCCATCTCAAGAGCCTCTCTGATCTTCTGAATAGACTTATTGAACCGGTTCTGATGACAGGCACAAACTTTCAGATTTTCTTTCTTTGCTGTTTCTATAATAGTGTCCGCATCCGCCAAAGATAGGGCAATCGGCTTCTCGATAATCAGATTGGCATGTCCGATTGTCATACAGTCAATGGCAATCTGCGCATGTTTGCCGCTTTCTGTTGCTATGGCAACCAGCTCCGGTTTTTCTTTCTCCAGCATTTCTTTATAATCTGTGTAGCAATGAACTGAGGAAGGCAGTTTAAACTTCAGGATCTTGTCCTTCATGTTATGTTCTTCCAGATCGCAGATTGCCACGATGTCCAGATTATTTTTCTGTGCTGCTACGATATGGTTTGGAGAGATCCTTCCACATCCGATCAATGCATATCTCATATTTGCCTCATTTCTTTTTATTTATAATTTATAATATTTTAATAATGATCTATTTTATTTTAAATCAGATTTCTCTCCTGCATTGCCTGCACCATCTTGGCTGCCGCATGACCGTCTCCATAATATTTTGGTCGTTCTTCCTGTGGGATATGATGTGCCTGCCTTGCAAATTCCAGTGCTTCTGCAACCCTCGACGCATCCTGCGGATCAACCTTAAGAATCCAGCGATCGCGCACCAGATCTTCCCATACGTCCAGGTCCATCATAAACAGACACTTAGCTCCTGCATAAGAGGACTCTTTGGATACACCACCGGAATCTGTCAGGATCAGCCTGGCCCTCTGCATCAATGCGACCATTTCCATGTACCCCACCGGGTCTATAATCTCAAAATTCGCAATTGCCTCTGCTCTCTCCATCAGACCATATTCCGTCAAACACTTTCTGGTACGCGGGTGCAAAGGACATACTACTTTGTCGCCCAGATTTTCTACCAGATTCAGGATGCTTTCCATCCGTTCTTTATTCGAAGTGTTCTCCTGCCTGTGCCAGGTCATCACAATAATCTCTTCCTGAGAAGTATCCTGTGCCGCTTTCTCCGCAATAGACAGATAAGTATCATACATGATATCGCCGGTCATATATGCCAGCTCTCCCAAGCCCTCTCTGCGAAGGTTCTCTAAGGATATGGCATCCGGACAGAAAAGAATATCCGACAAATGATCCGTGGCAATACGGTTACATTCCTCAGGGTTCTCCTTGCTGTGCACCCTTGGCCCTGCTTCCACATGTGCAATCGGAATACAAAGCTTAGATGCCACCACTGCACCGGCCAGTGTCGTATTGGTGTCCCCATACAGAATGACCAGCTCCGGCTTCTTATTAAACAGTTCCTCTTCCAGTCCTACCATCGCTTTAGCCGTCATCCTGGCATGACTACCTCCGCCTGCCCCCAGATTCACATAAGGAGCCGGTATGCCCAGTTCCTTGAAAAACACATCTGACATATTCTCATCATAATGCTGTCCACTATGAATAATATCCTGTTCATATCCGGCTTTCTCCAGTTCATGATACAACGGCGCCAGCTTGATAAACTGGGGACGGTTCCCCACAATATGTGTGATCATACACTACCCTTTCTGTATATATTCAATAATCGGTTTCATAACTGCTTCCATACTGACATGCTCAATGGCAAATTTTCTGATATAGTCAGACAGTTCCTGCTTATCTGCCACCATACCCCGGATCTTCTCATAAAAAGCAACGACCCTGTCAATGTTGACCACGCTTCCGTCATTTGCAAAAAGCATGGAGTATGGGTATGTTGCATCCAGTACATCGATAGCGCATCCTGTTATCATCGGCATTCCCTTAGCCAGACATTCCCTGGTCTTCAATGCACTCATTTTGCCATAGAATCCTGCCTTATACATACCGAAGGAGGCAAGTGCAATATCACAGTTATCATATAACGCATCCAGTTCCGGCCCCGACATGGTCGGATAGAATATTACATAATCCTCCAACCCATATTTCTGAACCAGTTCCTGATAGAAGGGCTTCTCCGGTCCGTCACCTACCAGATGCATTTTGACCTGATATTCCGGTTGCGTACCTACACTATAATACTGATGCAGTCCCTCTATAAGCCGTTCATAGCCGTGATGTCTCTGCATAAATGCGACACCAATGAGATTGATCTGCTTCTCCGTGAAATGACCTGCGACCTGCCGCACATTCTCTACATGGATACCATTGGTAGAGCGTATAGTCGGAACCCCGAAGATTTCTTCATCCTCCGTATAAGTTACAAACCGGTCCACATAGCGTTTCAGCCCGGGACGATAGATCAATTCCTTCAGATAAAACGGCCACGCATTCCATTTCCCGAAATCATCCCTGTCATAAGGATAGGAAAAAATCTCTATGACAATCTTGCAGTCGGGATATACTTCTTTAACTTTCTTCCAGAAACGCAAATACGCCCGGTCAGCAACCGTCCTCCTGATATAAAGGAAATCAGGATGGTCTAACTGCTTAAGGGCCTCCTCGTAATTTCTCTTAATGGACATCATCGGGAGCAGTCCCAGAATACGTTCCGGCAATGATCTGTCAGGTGTCTTAATCTCTAACTCCTGTATCTCGCAGAACCTGGAAAATTCCTCTAACTGCATGTCAATCTTCTTACTGACTCCGATTGATTCCCGTCCCTGGAAATGGATATAGTAACCTTTTTTCATAATAGCACACTCCCTTTGCAATGTAAAATTAAGTAGCCAGGTAACCTTGCCTATAATATATGCAAATGGTCAGTTGACTATATTCCAATCTTCTATTCCAATTTTACAACTACTATACCTTCTATCATCCTAACATATCCTTTCTGTGGATATGACGGCATTTCTTCCACCTCTTTACTATTTTTCACATCTGATTGGAAAGATAAATTTACATCACGCAACAACACATTTTTAAAATATGCTTCATAAGTTTCCTCATAAGTAATAGCGGATGATTTGCCTGCACCCGTAATGCCATCAACTCTGTCTGTTCCCGGCACTGTCTCAACAATATCAGGCATATATCCCACAAATGTCACTTCCGTTTCTCCGGGTACATAATCTGTCAGTTGATCTACCTGCATCATGGTCTCCGTCATCAATGCAAGTGTAGCTTTATCTTCTATATCTTTCTTGACATATACCATATTAGCAGTTTGTATATTTGAAAAAACAATAAACAACATTAATACAAATAATATATTTCGAATTCTTCTGTGTGTTTTTCTTGAAACCAACCACTGATACAACAGTATCGGCAACAGATACACCATCCAGATTGCATATACCATCAGATCATGCACACTATTATTCAATAGCCGCATCATATTAGCCGCTAACGGCAATACCATACCAAGAAATAATAGTATTATTATCTCCGCAATACCTAATTCTCTTTGTTGTATTAGTTCTATACCCAAGGCAATGCAAAGTAACAAAAGTACACCATTTACAATCCATATCACTTTATAAGGATATGCATTTTCATTTGTTGAAAAGAAATATTTAATTTCTTCCTTTATACAATACAATATTCTGCTCACAACCGGCTCGGGATTATCCCAGAAATTCGTTACACTATCATATTTCCCCGCTGTCAGATCAATGCCTGCCACACAGCATACAGCCTTTACTAAAACATAGTAAATAACTCCGCTCATACCAAGCATTCCTATACTGTAAAATCCTTGTTGCAACACTGTTTTTATCTGTACTTCCTGAAGCAAGTTCCGAATGGAGAATAGAATAATAATAACTACTGCAACCGCAATATAACTCTGATATAATGCCAACGAACAGGCTAGACAAATAATGCCCCCAAAAAGATTTCCTATTTGAACTTTATCATTCTGTTTTTTTGTCCACATACACCAACAGTATGCTCCTAATACTGCCAGCAAAAGTGCCATGGCATCTGCCCCAAGCCAAGGCAGATAAGTCGCGATTAACGCTGTTACAGTGCAATTTGCCACCATAATGCCTGATAATAAAAAAATAGCTACAGAATGGCTCACTTGAAACATTCGGCATATCAGGTATACCGACAATCCTATCCACAGAAACGCCAATATCCCCATGCTCCAGGGCATTACTATAGTTGATGCCGTTATCTCACGGTACAAAGGCTCCAAAACTCGTCCTAACGAAATCTGCCATTCATGTGCGTCAATCCCCGAATAGAAATTATATAATGCATCATGTGACAAATTCAGATTTAACAGACCGAAACCATGTGCCAACAGTCCCAATATATAAGTATACAACAGCGCCCGTCTGAGCATATAACTATCTGTTGCATTCTCTCTGCTGTTCTTCTTTTGCATGGTTTCACTCCTTTCCCATCCTGATTCTATAACATGTTAATACTACTATATTTCAGTCAAAAAGTCCATTAATACCTTGCTCTACCAAATACCTTCTTCCGATAGTCTGCTATGCCCCTAATAGTGGCCTGCACCAACGCTATTTTACCATGCACAAGCCAAAGCAGGCAGCACACCAATCTGTTCAATGCAAAGTAAATCAGGAACACAGGATATCTTCTGCCCAGATGCTTTCTGTTACATAACAGCCAGTTACGGGCAATATAATAAGCGCACAAAGGGCTGTCTGCCCCTTTCGTGCTGGCGCCGACTTTATGATACATGACAGCTTTCGGGCAATAATAAATGGAAATCCCCATTCCGGTCAGACGGAAACTGTACTCCGTGTCCTCATAATATAGGAAAAAATCTTCATCCAACAGCCCTGCCTGCTCTATGACTCCTTTCGGGATCATCAGCGCGCAGCCTGTGGCAAACGCAATCTCTGCCTCTTCTTCAAACTGCCCTCTGTCCACCTGATCCACACCGATATGGCTTACTTTCCGAATCAGAGGAGACACCTTCCCTCCGGCAGACCAGATCACATCCCTACGGTCACTGTAATAGATCTTCGGGACAATCATGCTGTCAGGATGTCTCTGAGCACACTCTTCCAGCCGGGCAAGCATGTCAACGTCGATTTCCGTATCATTATTCAGAAGCAGCACGTAATCTGCATCTTCCTCTATAGCCCGGCGTATCCCCACGTTGTTAGCATAAGAGAAACCATAGTTGTCCTCTAAGGCAATCAGCTCTATCCTTGCATCATTATTATACCGCTTACGCAGAAGTTCCATGGAATCATCTTGTGACGCATTATCCACTACGATGATCGACTTATCACAAGAACTTTGGCCTGCCAGTATAGAGTCGATACATGCTTCATTATACTGTTTTCCGTTATAATTCACTAAGATAATTGCAAGTTTTTCCATTCTAATTACCCAGCTGTTCAACCAGCAACTCATAATACCTTCTCGTCAGCCGCATCTGATCATACACTTCAAAAGCCATCTCATCAATCCTGTCCACCGGATTCGACATGACCCGAATCCACTCTTCCACATCATAGGGATTCTTAATATAATTAGCCTTCCCCTGTGTCACCTCCGGGATACAGGTCTTATCGGTAGCAATAACGATTGTCCCGAAAAGCATCGCCTCTACCGGCGGCATACCGAATCCCTCAAAAACACTTGGGAAAAGAAAGGCTCTGCTGTATTGATACAATGCATTTCTCTCAGCATTCTCCACAAAACCGGTCAGCACCACTTCCTGTTCCAGTCCTCTGTCCCGGATCTGCTGCTCCAGTTTCTCGCGGCTTTCTCCGTTCACACCGGATATCAACAGCTTATGCGGCAGGTCAAGATCTCTTCTCTTAATCTGACCCATAACCTCTATGATTGTATCCAAATTCTTATGAGGAATCAACTGTGCCACCGTATAATAGAAATTCTTCTCCTGTATCCGGTATTTCTCTGCCAGCTTTGCAAAGGATGCCACATCCTTCCGATCCACCGTGATGGGATT
>JALETS010000174.1 GCA_022781395.1 Lachnospiraceae bacterium
GGACAATACGGAATACCCCACATGATTATTGGGAAGCGGCCAGTGAATTGCCGCATAAACCGGCCCTCTGCTTATAAAATAATAATATGTATACAATTCATCATACCAGGGAGTCAGTGCAAACATCCGCCAGCCATAATATATTGCCATGGCATTCAAGAAAACAAGAAAAAGTATAGTCTCCATATCCGGCTTTTTCTGTTCATCACTCTGTTTCATATTCATAACCATGCCTTCTATTAAAATATGTAAATCTGTCGAAACTATAAACCGATTCTCTCAGCAAGCAAATCACCCATCTGCCTGCATCCCACCTGTGTACATCCCTCAGACATAATATCCACAGTACGGTAGCCGTCCTGAAGTACTTTCTTGACAGCTGCTTCAATTGCATCGGCTTCTCTGTCTAAATCAAAACTGTATCGAAGCATCATAGCTGCAGATAAGACGGTTGCAATCGGATTGGCAATATCCTTACCGGCTATATCCGGTGCTGAACCATGGCTTGGCTCATAAAGACCAAACTTAGTATCATTCAGGGAGGCAGATGCCAGCATACCGATGGAGCCTGTTACCATACTGGCTTCATCAGACAGAATATCCCCAAACATATTCTCTGTTAAGATTACATCAAACTGTGCCGGGTCCTTCACAAGCTGCATCGCACAATTATCCACAAGCATATGCTCCAGGGTTACCTCCGGATAATCCTTGGCAACCTCTTCGACCACCTTACGCCACAATCTGGAAGAATCCAACACATTCGCTTTATCAACACTTGTCACTTTCTTTCTGCGTTTCATGGCAATGTCAAAGCCTTTGATTGCAATCCTTCTGATTTCATTTTCATCATATGTCAGTGTGTCAATCGCCTTCATAACACCATTTTCTTCTATTGTCTTACGCTCACCGAAATATAATCCACCGGTCAGCTCACGCATGATCAGCATATCAAATCCCGCCGAGGAAATCTCTTCTTTTAACGGACAGGCTTCTGCCAATTCTTCATATAAAACAGCAGGTCTTAAATTTGCAAACAGGTTCAAAGCCTTTCTAAGAGCCAGAAGGCCCGCTTCCGGTCTTAAATTCGGAGGAAGCTTATACCACGGAGAAGTAGTTGTATTGCCACCGATAGAACCCATCAAGACCGCATCTGCATCACGGGCTGTCTGAATCGCTTCATCCGTAAGCGGTACACCATAGGCATCTATGGAAGCACCTCCCATCAATATATCTGTATAGTTCATGGTGTGACCGTATTTCTTTGCCACAGCATCCAGAACCTTCTTTGCCTCTGATACAATCTCCGGGCCGATCCCATCACCCGGAATACAAGTTATTTTCAATTCCATATCAGTATCCATACCTTTCTTATGTTAACATAACCGCAAAATATCACTTCTTATCATAGACTATTCTTGTATAAATTTCAATACAAATGCATAACAAAAAAAGCCGAACCATATAATATGATTCAGCTTTTCTTCTTACATTAATAAAATTTGTTCTTTTCTTACTTTGCTGTGTAAGCTTTCTCTGCAAGTACATTATCCTGAGGATCAACATAACGCATAATAACTGTACATGCACCGCTCTCGCCGATAACCTCATCAAACTCGGCAGCCTGCTCTTCAAATGTAGCTGCATTCTCTTCCAAAGCAGCCTGTAACATATCGCCAATGCCATCAACAATATAAGATTCATCTTCAATCTTAATAGTAGCTGTCATTGTGTTTTCTTTCATTTCGACAGCGGCTGACATACCATCTTCAGCAAAGCTTGCAAATGCTGCATCCATTGCAGCTTTTACAGTAGGATCATTGTAATAATCCTCCAGAGTTGTTGCATCAGTTGTAGCTTCTGCTTCTTCAGCAACCTCTTCTGCAGCTTCTTCAGCGACCTCTTCTGTTGCTTCTTCAACTTCTTCTGCTTCAGCTTCTACCTCTTCTTCAACTTCTGCTTCAGTCTCTTCAGTTGCTGTCTCTTCCACTGCTTCTGCAGTCTCAGCAGCAGCCTCCTTTGAGCCACATGCTGTTACGGATAACATCATTGCCGTAACTGCCATACATGCAAATACCTTTACAAATCTTCTTTTCATAATGATCTCCTCCCTGACTCGTTTTGAGTACAATGTTTTTACACAATGAAGGATTCTACATGATATAGTGCTCCCTGTCAACACATATTAGCAGATTTTGTATAATATCATCAAATTCTTTTTGTTTTTCTAATTATTTTATCTATATTTACCTACAAAAGCATACATAAAAAGACCACGACATCACATCGTGGTCTTTTACATCTTAACTTATTCTGCGTCTGATTTCTCAATCTGGGCTACTGCAGATTTCTGCATCGGGATACGGCAATTCTTATTGCTTCCAAACTCTACGATAATCGTATCGTCCGTAATATCAATAACAACACCATAGAAACCACTGGTTGTCAGGACACAATCACCTACTGCCATGTCAGCCAGCATGGCTGCCATTCTTTTCTGTTCTTTCTTCTGTGGACGAATCATGATAAAGTACATAAATGCTACAATAATCACAATATACAAAATTAAGACTATTCCGCTTCCTGTAGCAGCCGCCTGCTCACCTGTTAATAAAATTCCCATATATTTTCCTCCGTTATCTATTCATAAAATCTAAAGCATATCATACACAAATCAGCCGGGAAAGACAAGCCTTTTTATATTGAATTTGCCTTTTTAACAGAAATTTTATGAATTCTGCATCCCTTCCAGTTTTTGTTTCTTATAAGAAGAAAAGTTTCCCTGCTCTAATGCATCTCTGATTTCTTCCATCATGGTATTATAAAAATAAAGATTATGAAGGACACATAGTCTCATTCCAAGCATTTCCTTTGCCTTAAGCAAGTGCCTGATATATGCTCTGGAATATCTCCGGCATGCCGGACACTCACATCCTTCTTCAATAGGCCGCTCGTCCAGTTCATACTGTGCATTGAAAAGATTAATTTTTCCATGATTCGTATACAGATGTCCATGGCGGCCGTTTCTGGTCGGATAAACACAGTCAAAGAAATCTACGCCCCGCTCCACTGCTTCCAATATATTGGCAGGCGTTCCGACTCCCATCAGATAAGTAGGCTTATCCTGAGGTAAATACGGAACTGTCTCTTCAATGACATGATACATCTGCTCATGGCTTTCTCCAACAGCAAGTCCGCCAATAGCATAACCATCGCAGTCAAGTTCCGAAATCCGTTTGGCATGTTCAATTCGGATATCATCATAAACCGCCCCCTGGTTGATTCCAAAAAGCAGCTGATTCCTGTTAATGGTATCTTCCAGACTGTTCAGTCTCTTCATCTCTTTTTGGCATCTTTCCAGCCATCTGGTTGTGCGAGCTACAGAATCCTCTACATATTTTCGTTCTGCCACGCTGGATGGACACTCATCAAAAGCCATGGCAATTGTTGATGCCAGATTCGACTGAATCTGCATGCTTTCTTCCGGTCCCATAAAAATCTTGCGGCCATCTATATGGGAGTTAAAATAGACCCCTTCTTCTTTAATCTTACGAAGGCCTGCCAGAGAAAACACCTGGAATCCTCCGGAATCTGTCAGAATCGGTTTATTCCATGACATAAATTTGTGCAAACCGCCAAGTTGTTTGATAATCTGATCACCGGGCCGTACATGTAAATGATACGTATTAGACAGTTCCACCTGTGTCTTAATTTCTTCCAGATCTTCCGTAGATACAGCTCCTTTAATTGCTGCAACTGTTCCCACATTCATGAACACAGGCGTCTGTATAGTCCCATGAACCGTTTCAAACTCGGCTCGTTTTGCACGCCCTTCCTGTTTCAAAATTCTATACATATTTATTTTAACCTTCCTGACCTATGCTTTCATCCTATAGATATTTATCCCAGAATTCTTCCAGACAGATATTTTCGTCCTTCATAATGGTCGCTGCGTCCTTCCCCACATATCTGAAATGCCATGGTTCAAATTCTATACCTGTGATATACTCTTTACCCGATGGATAACGCAGAGTAAATCCATATTCACAGCTATGTTCTGCCAACCATTTACCGGCCTCCGTATCCGCAAAGCCTTCATCCAGCGAAGTATAAGTATCACAAAAAATATCTAACGCAAGACCAATCTGATGCTCACTTGCTCCCGGCACCGTTACAGTCTGTGATGCCAATTTATATGCTTCCATATAAGACATGCCCTGTCCCATATAAATCTTTATCTTCTTATTAAATAGGACTTCCTGTCGGTTGAGATCACGATAGGGAGAACAAATAGCCAGATTGACTCCATCATCCTTGGCTGCCTGCAGCATGGCAAGCAAGTCGTTGATAATGCGTTCATCACACTGCATGCTTCCCTTGATCGTTCCCAAGGTGAACTGATAGCCCTCCGGTATCGGATGTTGTTTATTAATCAACACCAATTTCCAATCAGAAGAATCAAACACATATTCCTGTCCCTCACCATATACCTGGGAATCCTGCATCTGATACTCATCTGTATTCTCCAGAATATCGTCTATCGTATAGGTATCGATTCCTTCAATATCTTCGGTTACATCATACTCTACATCAATATCCTCATCATCAATCAGTATCTGTTCCTCCGGATTCACTTCCTTCTCTACTGCCAGGGTAACATCTGAATCCTCTACAACTGCGCTGTATGTTTCCTGCGCATTGATAAATCCTGTTCGTTCCGCAAAGACTGCAAAAGAAAAACTACAACTATTCATGAAAAAAGCAAGCACAAAAGCAATACTTGCATATCTTTTTCCATTTGTTGCAAAATGTCTGACGATATAATATACACCAAGAATCATAGAAAGCAATGCCAGACACGGATATTTAAGTATTTTATGCCTTCTGGCAATTCCGGTAAATCTGGATATCGCTTTCTCCTTAAATGTTTTTCTCATTCGTATCTCCAACCCCATTGTCTTCGTGTGTTTTATTATATCTTTTCTGCAATTTTTCTTTTGACTGTAACTAACTATTCATATGATAACATATTACATATATTTGTACACTATTTTATTTCTGTTTTATTTCTATTCATTAATATGATATACTACAATTAATAAATTTTATATGTGATTTTATTAAATCATAATTATATATTTCACATGTTATTTATATTTTGCAAGTTATCCTGCATATTATTGACAGAATATTTCATAATTTATCAAGAAAGGAACAAACAAATGGCTGGTTCATCATTCGGAAACATTTTTCAGATCACTACCTGGGGAGAATCTCATGGTGTTGCACTTGGGGTTGTAATCGACGGCTGTCCTTCAGGGCTACCCCTTAGTCAGGAGGATATCCAGATTTTTTTAAACAGACGCAAACCCGGTCAGACTAAGATTTCCACTCCCCGCAAAGAAGCTGATGAGGTGGAAATTCTCTCCGGATTATTCGAGGGCAAAACTACCGGCACTCCTATATCCATGCTGGTACGAAACACTTCCCAGCATTCTTCGGATTACAGCGAAATTGCAAGCTATTACCGTCCGGGGCATGCTGATTATACCTTCGATGCGAAATACGGCTTTCGCGACTATCGCGGCGGCGGTCGTTCCTCCGGAAGAGAAACAATCGGCCGTGTAGCTGCCGGTGCCGTTGCATCTAAGCTGCTGTCACAATTTGGGATTACACTGACTGCTTATACAAAGTCTATCGGGCCTGTCAGCATTAATATGTCATCATTTGATAAAAATGCAATTTTGGAAACTCCCACTTGTATGCCGGACAGGCAGGCTTCATTGCAGGCTGAACAATATCTTGCCGACTGTATGAAAGAATACGACTCTGTAGGAGGCGTAATTGAATGTGTCATTGAAGGTGTTCCGGCAGGTCTTGGTGATCCTGTATTCAATAAATTAGATGCTAACCTTTCCAAAGCAATGATGTCTATCGGTGCTGTCAAAGCTGTGGAAATTGGCGATGGTATAGAAGTTGCTTCTAGACGTGGTTCTGAAAATAATGATTCTTTCCATATGGAGGATGGACAGATAACAAAAACAACCAATCATGCCGGCGGAATTCTGGGCGGGATCAGTGATGGTTCTCCTATCATACTGCGTACTTATATCAAGCCTACTCCCTCTATCTTCTCTACGCAACAGACAGTCAATAAGAACGGAGAGAACATTGAAATTGCCATCAAAGGAAGACATGATCCCATTATTGTTCCAAGAGCGGTTGTTGTGGTAGAATCCATGGCCGCATTAACCATCCTGGATGCCTTACTATTAAACGCCTGTGCGAAAATGGATAATCTGTTAAAAATCTATAAGGAGTAATTCTAATCTACTATATAAATTTACATTTTCATATACACAAAAAACAGTATTCTCAGGATAACGCTCCCAAAAATACTGTTTTTTATTTTATTCTGCCCAGCTTAGTGCTTCTTCCAAGCTGTCTGCTCCCAAAATATTCAGCATAAAATCCGTATATTGGGATGCCTCATCCGTATCAATATATTGAAAAACATCTTTTATATATTTTGCACTGTGATCATATTCATAAATACCAAATGCCAATCCCTGTGCTAATTCTTCCGGAGCATCAGTCTGGCGATTCATGATAAATGCGTCTATGTAAGGATTTGCATCAACAATATAGTAACAATATGCAAAAGCTGCCGCCTGAAGTCTCTCTCCTGACATGGAGGTAAATCCAAGCTCTGTAATGGTTATGCTTCTTACCTCACCCTTGGTATTCAGATATGCCTCCTGCTTAAGAAAATCCGTGATCACTCCAAGGTTCATAATCGAAACAACCGGTGCATCCTGTGTCTTTTCATATTTCTGTGACCAGTAGTTTACACGGGTTAACGGTGAAGGATATGGATGTATTGCAACTCCCCAATCATAATTTCCATGCTTAATGGCTATATCGTTAAATACCGTAACAAGATCTCTTGCATTAAAATATTGATCACTGCTACCATTATTACTATTCCAGTCATGATCGATACTGTAATATACATTTGCATTAGCATAGTTACTTTTGGCTGCCTGATAGAAAATTCGAAAGGCTTTCTCAAATTCCTGTGTATAATATAGTACATCCTGCGTATCCATATAGTTCCAGGTTAAAAAATGATTGATCTCATTGGCAACTACCCAGTTATATACCATTCCATGTTCACCGCTCGAATATCGCTCCGTAAGGAAACAGGCTACCGCTTCAAGTTCTTTAACCCCTTCCTCTTCAGCCGTATTAAACATATAGTAATAAGCCCTACTATTCTCATTTCTGGCCTGTGGGTGAATCATCTCAATATAGTTATCGTTCCAGTCATTTAAGATAATTGCTGTAGAACACATCCCAAGTTCTGTCAGATAAGTAAACAATCCATCATATCCGTTGATTGCAGCCCCATTAAAATGGTATTCTTTCCCTTGATAGTTATAAATAATTGTTGGAAAAGCTTCATTTGATGTATCACCCATAATAGCTGACAAGGGAATATTATAAATTGCATGCTTTACTCCAAGATCCGTCAGTTCTTCCGTTCCAAGCATAGTCGGATCAAGCAAAAGACCTTTCTTAGATTCCATCTTGGGATATTCTTCTGTATTCTGTGCAAGTGCCTCTGGATTAGAAAGATAAATTCCCGTGGCAACCGGTACATATTCGCCATCTACGAGGAGTGCAGGAATAAACTGTTCAAAGAGAAATTCCTCTTCATAAGTAAATGAAATCTCACACTCTGTCCCTTTCAATCCTAGTGCAATCGGCTCTTTTGGCAATTTATCTTCTTCCTCATAACATTCCAATGAGAATAAATACAGATACGCATCATCACTTTCCGGTATTTGTGGCATTTTGAGTGAATAGTTCATTTGATTGGTTGTCTTATCGTAAGACAAAGAAATATCAGCGGCATACTCTGCCAGTTTCTTTTTACCAATATGAACCTCTCCACGAGCAAGTTCCTCCAGCTTCTCCTGCTGCAGTTCTACAATCTCTTCTGCCGTTTCCACTGTTGCTACTGTCTCGGCTACTTCCTTATCTGTCAGCGATCTACGCCCACATCCTGATAATATAGTTGCCGGTATCATTACCCCCGTAAGCAGACACAGCCCCAGTCTTTTTATCACTGTTTCTTTACTATACACCATTATTCTCCTGACTCATAAACATTCACAGTATATGATACCTGTGGCAGTTTTGAGATATCATCGGATATCTCTATTTCGCCTGCCTTAATTCTCTTGTATACTTTATAGAGATCATCCATTGTAACATTCTGGAATCTCCACTCTGTATTGTATAACGGAATTCCCGTACAGTTATCTTCTATACCGTATATGCTTTCCTGACCTGCCATATCTTTCGGCCAATGCATTCCGGCAGCATAGAAATCATCTAAAGAAATAATTACCGCATTGGAGGTATTCTTGATTGCACTTGTCAAAAATCTGTCAGACAATCTGCTCTGATCCACATCTACGCCGATCATCCAGCCTTCCTTTTGTTCGGCAGCCATACATACAGATTCATACAAATGACCACCACAAGCAAAAATCACTTCCGTGCCTTCTGCATACCACCCCATTGCCACTTCGGTAATTGCATCATCCGGCTCATAAGAATTGCTATACCAATACTCTACTGTCACATCTTCTGCACCTGTATCCTGCACTGCATCATCAATTCCCTGTAGATAACCATATCCATACCGCATAACAGGAGGAGTTTCTTTACCTCCGATAAATCCAAGCTTGTGATATCCCTCAAGAACAGTCATATACCCTGCCAGATAACCGGATTCCTCTTCACGGAAAGATACACAATGCACATTATCTGCAATCTCTACATCATTTCCCTCTTCATCGATCGGAACTCCATCTACCAGTAAAAAGGCTATATCAGGATAATTATTCTGTAATTCTCCTACTGCCTTCTCCATTGACATACCGGCGCCGACAACGATCTTAGCCTGGCTCTCAATTGCATTTTCAATACTTTCACGATATGCAGCAGGACTGTCTTCCTCTGCAAGGTAATAGGAAAAAGAAATTCCGGCCGAAGAAGCATAAATCCGGACACCGTCATAAATAGCACCATTAAAGCTTCCGTCCATTACCGTTCCCCCAACCACAAAGGCAATTTCCCCGCCTTCAGATTGATAGTTTCCATAAGGATCCTGCAATAGTTCCACCAGAGGATTCGTTTTCTGTTCCTCTGTCGACTCAGCTTCCTTCTCTGGATTCTCTGCATTCTCCACATCTTCCGTTACTTCTATTTCTTCCTCTATTGGCTTCTGTTCATCCTTCGATACAGATTCCTGCTGTTTACTGTCAGAGCACCCTGACATCATCCCTATCATAAACAAGCCGGTTATTATAAATAGGATTTTTTTCTTCATTCACGTACACCTCAATGATAAAACATATTTCATCATAATATTCCCATTAGAAATTATCCAGCAATTCCAGGTAGAAATTGTTATAGTCGTTCCTTTTCTCTTTTTCAAACTGAATCGCCGTCTTAGGATGTTGATTCAAAATGCCGGTCAATAAATAGGGTATATCATATCCCCATACAACGCCTGACTCTCTAAGCGGAACAATATAGCTTTCAATAAACTGTAAAAGCGGATTGATTCTATATTTCGGATTCTTCAAGAAACCAAGAAGCATTTCACTTGGGCAATTACCACATCCTCTGCCCATACCGCTTACCGTAGCATCCAGATAACAGACACCACCAATTACAGCCTCTATCGTATTAGCAAATGCCAGCTGCTGATTATTATGGGCATGAATGCCGACTTTTTTGCCATACTTATTGGCAATTTCCAGATATCTCTGTGCCAGAGAACTAACCTGTTCCGGATAGAGAGAACCATAACTGTCTACCAGATAGATCGTCCCCACACTGCTCCTGCACAGAAGCTCCAACGCAGCATCAATATCTACATCATTAGATTTGGAGATAGCCATAATATTAACCGTTGTCTCATAACCTTTTTTCGTACAGTCTTCTATCATTTCGATTGCCGCCGGAATGGTGTTGATATAAGTGGCAATACGGATCAGATCAATCGGGCTGTCTTTCTTATTCAAAATATCTTTCTTAAAATCACAGCGTCCTACATCTGCCATAACAGAAATTTTCATATCAGACTTATTGTCACCTACAATCTCTCTGATATCCTTGTCATTACAGAATTTCCACTTTCCAAATTTGTTGACATCAAACATCTCTTTTGATGCTTTATATCCAAATTCCATATAATCTACTCCAGCCTTAATATTGGCCTGATATAGTGCTTTGACAAACTCATCCGTAAAGTAAAAGTCATTTACCAGTCCACCATCACGTAACGTACAATCAAGCACCTTTATATCCGGTGCATATGACATCAATGTTCTTCCTTCTGCTCTCATAATCTGCTCCTTTCCTTATGGTCATTTTCGACTTATATCATTTTTATACAGGCATGATAAGTTCTTTCTGTATTGTTTACTCAACTACTATCTTTTTAAAGTTCTTCTTTCCTTTTTTCACAATAAACTCTTCGGAAGCAATTTCATCCTTGGTGTAAACAGTCTTGATATCTGTCACTTTATCTCCTTTTACTGTTACACCTCCCTGTTCTACAGCCCTACGGGCATCAGAACGTGAGGAAGCAAGACCACCGGCTACCAACACACCCAGAATATCTATCGTGTTGTCTGTGAATTTATCATCAGTAAGGGTTGCAGTTGGCATATTTTCAGAGCTTCCACTTCCTGCAAAGAGTGCTTTGGCTGCCTCTTTGGCTTTCTCCGCTTCTTCCTGTCCATGTACCAGATTGGTAAGCTCATATGCCAGAATCTCTTTTGCCTGATTCAATTGGCTGCCTTCCCACTTATCCATCTCATCAATCTTCTCGAGAGGCAGGAAAGTAAGCATTCTCAAACATTTCAGGACATCTGCATCATCCACGTTTCGCCAATACTGATAGAATTCAAAGGGTGAAGTCTTATTCGGGTCAAGCCATACAGCACCTTTCTGTGTCTTTCCCATCTTCTTACCTTCGGAATTCATCAAAAGTGTAATTGTCATTGCATAAGCATCTTTACCCAGTTTACGACGGATCAGGTCTGTTCCGCCCAGCATATTACTCCACTGATCATCTCCACCAAATTGCATGTTACAACCATATCTCTCATATAACTGCAGGAAATCGTAGCTCTGCATGATCATATAGTTAAACTCCAGAAAACTGAGTCCCTTTTCCATTCTCTGTTTATAACACTCAGCTCGAAGCATATTGTTAACGCTGAAACATGCTCCGATATCACGGATAAATTCTACATAATTCAGACCTAAAAGCCAGTCTGCATTATTAACCATCAATGCCTTGCCATCAGAGAAATCAATAAATCTGCTCATTTGCTTCTTAAAGCATTCGCAGTTATGTTCAATCGTCTCCTTCGTCATCATAGTACGCATATCACTTCTGCCGGAAGGATCACCGATCATTGCTGTGCCTCCACCGATCAATGCAATCGGTTTATTTCCTGCTTCCTGCAATCTCTTCATCAGGCACAATGCCATAAAATGACCAACATGCAAACTGTCTGCTGTTGGATCAAAACCAATATAAAACGTTGCCTTTCCGTTATTAATCAGATTACGTATTTCATCCGCATCTGTCAACTGCGCCAATAATCCTCTTGCCTGAAGTTCTTCATAAATTCCCATCTTATCTTTTCCTTTCTGCTTATATATTCTTTCATACTGACTCTGCATTGCATGCACGCCGTCCGTCCGCATTCCTTCTGACTCTGCTTATACGCGCAAAAAACCTCGTCCTATAATTAGGACGAGGTTTATATCCCGTGTTACCACCTAAATTCACAAATAACTCACATTATCTGCCTCATGAAGTACGATTGAAACGATTCTACAGAACCACCCAATGATACTTATCTGCTGTAACGTGCAGCACACGTCATAACCTACTAGGATATCCATTCTGTTATGAAGCTCCAAGATGTATTCATAGAAAACTTCCCGTGCGCCTCTCATCAACCGGCTGCTTTCTGTACGTTCCATAGTCTACTACTTGTTCTTATCAACGCCTGTAATTTGTTTATTTATTTTAATTTAAATGAAATCTCGGGGTTTGTCAACCATTAATTTCAGGATTGCATTGAGCTGATCATATCATTCAGGATTGCCTTAACCTGGTGGAAATCAAACATATCATAAGCTGTTCTCAGTTTCTTGATCTGCTCATTAGCCTGCACGCCAAAATTCTTAGAAGCAAGCTCAGGTATTCTCTCATCAGTTACCTTCAAATTCATTCTATCCAGCTCAGCCTTAAGATCAGTCAACATTTCCACGGTCAGTTCTTCTACTTCTTTTTCCTCCAGATTATCTTCCTGTACTGTTTCCTGCATCTTGCCGATACTGATCAGATATTCCTTCACGATCTCCAGTATTTCCTTAAACTTCTCCATATATCCCGTGAATTTCTGATTGATTTCATCCACTTTTCCATCTTTGCCGGCAAATTCTAACTCCTTGAAGAGAGCAGAAACTTCCATAGCACCTATACTTGCGCTGGAGCTCTTGATACCATGCACATTTGTTGTAAACAACTGGATATTTCCTACCTCTAATAATTGTGGAAGCGTATCCAGATATTTAATACCTTCGGAATAATAGGTATTCAGAATTGCAGCATAAGCATCCTGGTTAAAGCCGATATTCTGTAATCCTTTACCTGTATTCAGACCGCTTTCAACCTTTTGGCCTGCCGCAGACATCTGATCTGCTCCGCCTTTTGCTCCTGCCTTATTATCTTCTATCTTGACCTTCTTGATCAGTTCCTCAGGTAAAAATTCTAACAGGCATCGCTCCAAATAACGTCTCTTAATCGGTTTGGTCAGATATTCCTGGAAACCAAGTTTAAGCATCTCTTCCCTGACATTTGTTCCGTTCTGTGCTGTCAGAGCCACAACCGGTACTTCCTTATAATATTTATCATCCTTCTCCCTGATCTGCTTAAGCACATCGCTTCCGCTCATATCCGGCATAACCATATCCATTAAGATCAGATCGTACTGCTCATTTTCAATTTTCTTAAGGCTGTCCTTTCCACTAGTGGCTACAGAAATATCAATTCCGTATTTACTAAAGATTCCGGCTGTCACTTTCAGATTGACTACATTATCATCCACCACCAGAACCTTTGCATTTTTGGCAGTAAAGGTTTCTGCCGTAGCGCTCTTCTTATATTCCTCTTTGTTCCACTTATGATTCAGCACTTCAGCTATATTGATGCAGGAAATTGGTTTGTGAATCAAGCGGCATTTTCCGTAATCACCATAAATCGCACTATATTCCGCAACAACATAGGTATCTTCCTCACATTGATACAAAGATATGATATTAGCCAAATTTTCATATGCTTCATAAGGTACGAAAATAAAGTCATAATGCTTATTCTGTATCGCCCTGTCAAATCCATAATAATTACGGCTATAAGTAGCTCTGACTCCAAAGCCTTCCATAATATACTGCCATTTATTGATCTGTCTCTCTTCCGACGCATAGATCAGAACACTGGGCTTTGTATCTCCCTCCAGAGCAATCATAGGTGCCGGATCAATAATATCATTGCAAAAACTAAAATAGGTACATAAACCGATTCCTTCAATACTCTCTACTCTGATATCACCCTGCATCATTGTCAGAAGCTCTTTACAGATGGAAAACTTTAGTCCAATACCCTTCAAATTACTGGACTGTCTGGAATCATAAGTATCATACATACCAAACAGCGACTGAATGTCAATCTCGGACAAGCCCTTACCTGTATCAGCCACTTTACAATGAAGAATAGCTTTATGATTCTCATAATCATTCTCACAGTTTATTTCCAGAGCAATACGTCCACTGTCTGTACAATCTATGGAAATAAACAACAGATATAAGAAAATCTGGCGAATAACTACACTGTCTCCCATAAGGGATTTGGGAATATTATGATTAATTTTGACATCCAGATATAGATCCTTCTTCTGCAAATCCTCTGATATAGCACGCAGGATACCTTTGGTCAATGTTTCAAAACTATATGCTTCCTCGAACAAATGCATATCACCGGAATCCAGCTTGGAATAAGTAAGTACATCATCAATAATAGACAGAAGATCATAGGACGCTTCCCTGATAGTGTTTACCTCAGTCTTAATCTCCCCATCCAATTCTTCCTTCATCATGATCTCGGAAATATTGATGATTGAATTCATCGGTGTTCTGATCTCATAGGACATATTTGTAAGGAACTGGCTTTTAGCGGTTCCTGCGCGTTTAATTTTCTGACTGCTGACCACAATTCTGTTATTCTTATAGAAATAATAGGCTTTCTGTATGTACAGAATAATCAGCAAAAACGCCAACGTTCCAAGAAATGTAATCACAACATTGAAAAAATCAGGAATCTGCTCTTTGGAGGCTTTCATCGCTGCACCTTCAAACAGAACATGACTGTACATATAACAATATTCAAATATCAGAACCACCAGCATCACATAGCGTATAGTCCCTTCAAAGATTGCAAAAGCCGCAATTATGCCTGTTACAAATGACATAACAGCAACCGCGTAATATATGCTATCCGACAGAAGCAGTGCCGGAAAAACAAATAAATACAACACAAACATAAAGACAACCGCAACCCGGATGAACTTTTTCCTTTTCAGATTAAACCACAAAGTCCCTATCGCTCCAAGTGCCATAACAACCAACAGGATAAAAAAGCTGCGACTCCTATTATCAAATATGGCAATCAGAAGAGAAGCCGAGGCTTCAATGGCTACCAGCATAAGGAAAAGATTTGTCAGGAATTCCGCAAAATCCATCTTCTCTAATTCATTTTTCAGATATTGCATAATTTTATTCTTCATTTACTGCCTCTTTGTCTGCTGTATATATAATTTTGTCCTTATTCAACAATTCTCTTAGTACTCTCTCAAAGGTATTTAATTCAATCGGTTTGGATATATATTCATCAAATCCTGCCTCCAGGAACATTTCCCGGGCACCACTGACCGCATTGGCGGTTAATGCAACAATCGGAATCTGCTTAAATTCCGGATTGGGAAGTGCTCTGATATTCTTCAACGTATCAATACCATCCATCTCAGGCATCATATAATCCAGGAAAATGTAATCAACAGTCTCATCCTGCAGATAATTCAGACATTCCTTACCACTTGTTGCCAAAACAACCTGTGCTTCATATTTCTTCAAAATACCGGATGCTACTTCCAGATTAATCATGTTATCGTCTACTACCATAATTCTGGCATCCGGACAGATAAATCCACCTTGGTAATCAACATGTCTGATAGAACTGTTCTTTCTACCAGCCAGTAAAGCATCTATGCTCAGACAATTGACAGGTCTGGCAAAGGTTGTTCTGATCAGAGAATCATCATAAGTAACAATTCCCGATGCTACCAGAATCAGAGACTGCGGGGGCAGTAACTCTGTCAGCTTTTCCTTTATCCCATCATATCGTTCGGTTGCTATCATAATATGTGTATAGCATTGCTTTACGCATTCCTCATAAAAAAACTCATTATTAGAAGCCTGACAAAAATGCAATCCCATACTCCGAAGAACTTTGGCAAATTCACTGCCCTGTAATATGCTATTTTCATAAAACAGTATATTAACATCTTCCCGATTCGTCTCTACAACAGCTTTCTTATTATCAAAGCCCTGAATGATTTCAAAGTTGTAAGCACGATCATTAATTTTTTCTTCGATATTAAGGTTTCCGCCAAGCAACTTAATAAATTGTTTTATCAATGCGCCGTTGTGATCACCATATGTAAGATTTCTCTCATCCTCATGTTGCAGTTGCTCCATGTACGAATATTTAAAAGTACCTTTTGCACTTATAGATACTTGAACACCCAGCTGCTTTTGCGTCAGTTCATGGCTATTAACTACAAAATATACCTCTCCGGTTTCCATGGACTTGACAATACTAATCAGAAGCGTTGAGAGGATCTGTCTGAATTTCGCACCATCACCCCAAAGTTTTTCCGGTATATTGGGAGAAATATCAACGAATAATTCCACATTATAATCAGCAAGACGCACAGACAACATATTAATCAGTTCATTAAACAACTCCCCGATGTAATAGTAATCTTCCTCTACACGGATATTGCTATAGTCAATTTTAGAAAAGTCCATCAAATCATTTGTGATCGACAGAAGTGCTTTGCTGGAATTGGCAATATCGAAGGCATTCTCCTTGACTTTATCATCCGCATCAAGATCCAATAACAATTCAGAAGTTCCAAGAATCGCATTTAAAGGTGTTCTGATCTCATGAGATACATTAACAAGAAACATATCCTTGGCATAATTTACCTTTTCAACCTGTTCTTCCATTTCCGTACACTTGCGTATCTCATCCCGCAAAATTCTGTTACGGAATGCAATTAACATACCACAAGTAATTCCCGTCATACTGATTGCTGCGATAATCCGGCAATACATAACAGGAAAATATATCATCTTCTCTCCCTGTGTTGTAATCTCATATGCAATCTGCTCACTCATGATATAAATACTGTACAGGTCAACAGCCAGTTCAACACCTATCACTACCAAAGCCTGTCTGCCACCCAGAATGATGGCAGTAAAGGTAATTCCTTCTATAAAGTAGATTGGAAAATCATATACCGCACTATGATTCAGATAGCCTAACACCGGAAGCAGTACTGCAAACACCACTAAGGAATATACGATTGGTAAAGTTTTCCGTTCATGCCGGATATTATAAATTCTGAGTATCCCTACTGAAAAGATAAGACCAAACAGTAACAGCATCGTGACCGGAACACTTCCCCGAAGCAGAATCGACATCAGCATAACAATCAGAAACTCTGCCCCACATAAACTTACCGCCATAACAAAAAGCTGATCATCTGCCGGAATATCTTCATTCTCAAACTGTTTCCATTGCTTTATCATAAACATACCGCCACTCCGTTAACCTGCCACATTATTAATATCGTTTTCTACAGATAAGAAAATATCAACCATGCCTGCATCAAAACAGGTGAATTTCATGAATTTAATCTTCATACACGCTTCCTGATGACTCAGCACCTTACCACCAACCGCAATATTACGGAAATTATCATAAGCATTGACAATAGCTAATGCCCTGGCCTCAACCGGTATCTTTTCTCCGGCCAGCTTATCGGGATACCCACTGCCATCCCAACGTTCATGATGGCTGCGACACATATTATAAGCATAATTCATAAAATTGTTACCGCTTGCACTTAACTGAGTCACTTTGGACAGGGTATCTGCTCCCAAAATAGTATGAGTCTTGACTGCTTCTCTCTCAAATTCACTCTCACTGCTGATTTTTACATTATTCAGATATTGATCAGCAATACAAAGCTTGCCTATATCATGAATTTTGGCGGCAAAACAGATCGTAATACCATCATCTGCAGATAACCCGTATTTACCGGAACGAATCATTGCACTGATCAGGATATCCATATATTTCTCTACCCTCTTGGCATGATCGCCACTGAACGCATCACGCTTTGCCATCAGTTCCAAAAACATTTCCACAATGGAATACTGCAGTTCCAGATTTTTCTTATTCTTATCCTGGACCAATCCATTCAGGGAATTATTCATATCTTCCAGTTTACGTTGCTGTGAAAGAAGCTGAATCTGGATATCAACACGTTTTCTCAGAAGGTTAGCCGAGTAAGGCTTTTTGATGTAATCCATTGCCCCCAGATTATAACTTTCAAGCTCGGTAGTGTCATCATCCTGAGCCGTCAGGAAAATAATCGGAATATTCACAAGCTTCGGAATATTCTTCATTTCAGAAATTACCTGAAAACCATTTACATTTGGCATATCCACATCTAATAGTACAAGATCCGGCAGTTCAGGCATATCATTTAAACACTCTAATGCAGAAATGCCTGACGAAACCGGAATTACTTCATAGTCATTCTCCAGTGTTTTCCTTGCCATAATCAAATTGGCCATATTGTCATCTACAACCATTACTCGATACATAACTTTATCCTCCCATTCCTCTTTTGTTTTACCCACTATAATACTGTTTATCGATTTGTCATAAGTTTAATCATAGCCTGATTCAGTCCGTCTACCGTCAGTTTATACATCGGAAATAATTCTTTTACGGCTGTTTCGGCTTCCCGCCATGGTGCATGTCCCGGAGCCATCTTAGGATTCAGCCATACAATCTTCTTGTAATGCCGTTTCATCAAAAGCAGCCAGTCCATGCCGGACAATCCACCGTTAGGACCCCTATAGTTTCCCGTAACAGAATACAACTCTTCCGGTGCCATCGCCGCATCTCCCACGATAATCACCTTGTAATCACTGTCAAGATTGCGGAACATCCACTCTGTCTCTATCCAGTCTCCATTCTCACACTCAGGTGTATTATACAGATTTGCATAAATACAATTATGGAAGAAGTATGTCTTAACATCCTTATAATGATTTGATTTATGCACTGAATGGAACAGTTCATTCAGCAGTGTCGTATAAGGAATCATCGTGCCGCCGGAATCCATCAGAAGCAACAATTTTACCGCATTCTTTCTGGGCTTCTCCATAACAATCTGAAGGCACCCTCCATTATTACATGTGGCATCTACAGTACCGTTAATATCAAGTTCTGTTTTGGGAATATCCAGCTTTGTTGAAAACTGACGCAGCTTACGAAGAGCCATCTGAAACTGCCGGTTATCCAACACCTTATCATTTCTGAAATCGCGATATTTTTTGGCACCTACTACCTGAAATGCTGATTGATAACCGGTAGAACCACCCACTCGGATACCGCCCATATTGCCGCCCATATTACCGAAAGAGGTTTTACCCATAGTTCCGATCCAGTAACTGCCTCCATTATGCTCCTCATTCTGATCGCGCAGTCTGTCTTTGAATTTGTTCTCTACGTCTTCCTTGTCAAGATTAATCACTTCCTGATTCATCTCATGACGCATTTCCTCAAACACATCCTGCATCTCCGGTTTGTCAAGCCAACGGAGCATATTCTTGCTTATCTCATTCTCGGATTGTATGCCTTTAAACACTTCCTCAAAGGCCATATCAAATTTATCATACTCAGTCTCTGTTTTGACCAGAATCATTCGAGCTACATAATAAAATTCCGTCAGGCTGCTATGGCACAATCCCTGTTGCAGCGCCTTCTGAAATGTCAGCCATTCACTAAGGGATACATCCAGCCCTTTTTCCCTTAATGTATAGAAAAATTTACTAAACATAAATTATCCTCTTAGAAATCCGTTTTATGTTTAACGGTCTCCAAATCCTCATCCTTCTTCACAACCACACCGATAAACGGTAATTCCTGTTTCAGCTTGTCAGTCGGAATACCACCGATCTGCAAAGCATTGATCCAGTCAATCAGTTCAGAGGTACTTGGTTTCTTACGAACATCCTTCATAGAGCGAATCCAGTAAAAAACGTCCATCGCATCATGTAGAAGCTTGTCCTCCACATCCGGATAATGTGTCCTGACAATTTCCTCCATTAATGCCGGCTCCGGAAAGTCAATGTAATGAAAAATACATCTTCTAAGGAATGCATCCGGCAGTTCTTTCTCCGCATTGGAGGTAATGATTACAATTGGTCTGTGTTTAGCCTTGACGGTTCTCTTCGTTTCATGAATATAGAATTCCATCTGGTCTAATTCCCATAAAAGATCATTTGGAAATTCCAGGTCTGCTTTATCAATCTCATCAATCAGCAGGATTACCTGCTCCTCTGATTCAAAAGCTTCTCCCAATTTACCCAACTTAATATAGTGGGCAATATCATCTACCCCTTCTTCTCCAAATTGTCCGTCATATAATCTCTGTATGGTATCATACATATATAGACCATCCTGTGCCTTCGTCGTAGATTTAATATTCCAGATAATCAGCTTCTTGCCTAAAGACTGCGCTACAGCCTGCGCAAGCATTGTCTTGCCGGTACCCGGTTCTCCTTTAATAAGCAACGGTTTCTGTAATGCAATTGCTACATTTACGCTTGCCAGTAACTGTTCTGATGCCACATAATCTGCCGTACTGTTAAATTTTGCTGCCTGTCCGTCCATACACTATTCCTTCCCAATTTTAACTTTTTAAATTATTTCATTTCTTGCCTATCATATAAATTTATGTTACGATATTTCAGGTATAAAAGCAAGATTTTATTACAAATATATTATGCTTCTGCTATGTGGAAAGCAGAGCAGAATACTAATTGACGGAAAGGATTTCACAATATGTCACAAGTTATATCAAGCACTCACAAAACCGGTCTCTCTTTTGAGGTATTCCCACCAAAAAAGGAAGATGAATTTGAGAATGTCTTTACTCTTTTACGGGGTTTTAAGGAACTGAATCCCGATTTTATCAGCTGCACCTACGGTGCCGGTGGCTCCAGAGCAGGCAAAACAATCGAGATTGCTTCATTCATTCAGAAGGAATTGCAGATTGATGCCATCGCACATATTACCTGTGTAGGATTTAGAAAGGAAGATCTTGCAAGAAACTGTGCCGCTCTGAAGGAAGCGGGGGTAAACCATGTCTTAGCCCTTCGAGGCGACAGACCACAGTCCATGACCGACGAACAGTTCAACAGCCGCGAATTCTTCTATGCATCCGATCTGGTCCACTACCTGAAGGAACATACCGATCTGCAGATTTCCGGTGCATGTTATCCTGAGAAGCATTTCGAATCTCCCAGTCTGGAAGAAGATTTACAGCATCTGAAAGAAAAAGTGGAGGCAGGCGTAACTTCACTTGTAACCCAGATGTTTTTTGATAATACATACTTCTATCGTTTTCTGGATAAAATTCGCGGGATGGGTATACATGTTCCGGTTCATGCAGGGATCATGCCGATCACCACTGCTAAGCAGCTTGGAACAACCGTCTCCCTCTCCGGCTCTTCCGTTCCGAAGAAGCTGGCTGACATCATTGCTACCTACGGAGAAGATAAAGATGATATGCGCAAGGCGGGAATTGATTATGCCGTCAACCAGATACGCGATCTGAAGGAGCATGGAGTAGACGGCATCCATATTTATTCCATGAACAAATTAAAGACAACTACTGAAATATGCAGTCAGATATAAAAAAGGTTCGCTTCTAAGCGAACCTTTTTTCTATTCTTCATCCCAAGGCAGAAGTGGATTTTCAATCTTCTTATCACGTAGCATCAGATTCTCCACTGCTTGTCTTGCAGACTGTCCTTCAAACAATACAGCATTTACCTGCTCTATGATTGGCAGCTGCACATCATATTTTCTGGCAAGTCCCATGGCAGCCTTAGCGGAATATACACCCTCTACCACCATCTTCACTTCATCCATTGCCTGCTCCATCGTATATCCCTTACCGATCAGAATCCCGGCACGTCTGTTTCGGGAATGCATGGAAGCACAGGTTACAATCAAATCACCGATACCTGTCAGGCCACAGAAGGTCTCGAATTTACCTCCCATTGCAATACCTAACCTTCCGATTTCCGAAATACCTCTTGTGATCAAAGCAGCTTTGGTATTATCACCAAAACCCAATCCATCTGCAATGCCTGCGGCGAGTGCCACCACATTCTTAAGAGCGGCACCAAGTTCAATACCCAAAACATCCGGACTGATATAAACACGGAACACCTCATTCATGAATATATTCTGCAAATATTCTGCTGTAGCCTTCTTCTTGGCTCCCACAACAATTGTGGTAGGAATCCCACGTCCTACTTCCTCCGCATGGGAAGGTCCTGACAGCACTGCCACTTCTGCCTGAGGAATTTCTTCCTCAATGATTTGTGAAAGAGTCATTAGAGTACTCTCTTCAACACCTTTTGCCACATTGACTATGATCTGACCTTCTTTCACATATGGTGCCATATTATGGGAAGTGCTTCTGGTATAAGGTGACGGTACTGCCAGTACAAGAATATCCTTTTCTCTGACAGAAGCTTCCAGATCCGTCGTAAATTCCATATCCTCCGGCAGCTTTACACCCGGCAGTTTGTCTTTATGTTCATGCTCCTTCCGAAGCATTTCTATCTCAGATTCGATTACAGACCATACGGTAATCTGATGACCGTTGTTATGTAACAGCCATGCCAACGCTGTTCCCCAGCTTCCTGCTCCGATTACACTGATTTTAGCCATACCAATATCCATCCCTTTCTGTCGTCAGCTTATGAATTAAAGCCACAATCCCTATTCTTTTTCCGTTTTCCCTTCTTCATCACTCTTATGAGTCAAATAAGTTTTTCTCTCCGTGCCGCTCAATAGTCGCTTAATATTCTCTCTATGCTTATAAAATGCCATAACGGTCAGAAAACCTGCAACTATGTACATTTCAATCAGCATATTCTGCGACATCCCGAACACACCGTT
This sequence comes from Lachnospiraceae bacterium, assembly GCA_022781395.1. Classification (GTDB taxonomy): domain Bacteria; phylum Bacillota; class Clostridia; order Lachnospirales; family Lachnospiraceae; genus UBA3282. Next base: position 22,502 of record JALETS010000174.1, read on the forward strand.
CTGTCCCAGAACGATCAGTTCAATCAGGAAGCCCGCATACACCAGCAGGGAGCCAAGAGACACATAATGAGTTGTAAAGAAAGCACCGAAAAACAGGACAACACCTACCGGTATCAGGTAGGGATGAAAAGATAGAATCAAACCCGCCGTAGCTGCGATTCCTTTTCCTCCCTTAAATTTTAGATAAAAAGGAAAATTATGTCCCAAAATAGCTCCGGCAGCCGCATACATCTTAAGCAGATATACCATATCCGGATGTGAATTACGGAACAACAGATTTGTAACTACCACTGCCAGAATGCACTTCAGGATATCTCCTACAAGCACCAGCAACCCGGCCTTCGTGCCCAATACGCGCATGGTATTAGTAGTTCCGGCATTGCCACTTCCATAATTTCTAATATCAATTCCATGTAACCTTCCATAAATATAGGCAGTTTGAAACATTCCAAACACATAACCGATCACAAGACATATTATTCGTTCCACGTTATTTATTTTCCTTTCTCTCTCTTATAATAAATTTTAGTGGTGTTCCCACAAATCCAAACGTATCCCTGATCTGATTCTCCAGATATCTGGTATAAGAGAAATGCATCAATTCCTTATCATTCACAAAAATAACAAAGGTCGGTGGCTTAACCGCAACCTGTGTAATATAGTAAAGCCGCAGTCTCTTACCCTTATCCGAGGGAGGCTGCTGCATCGCTACTGCTTCTGTCATGATCTCATTCAGCACACCGGTTGCCACGCGCATGGAATGATTCTCATACACGGCATCGATCATGTCATACAGTTTGGGAAGCCGCTGGCCTGTCAGGGCTGAGGTAAACATGATCTCAGCATAACTCATGAAAGACAAAACCTGCCTTACCTTCTGCGTAAACTCCTTGACAGTCTTATCATTCTTCTCAATGGCATCCCATTTGTTAACCGCAATAATGATCGCCTTACCTCTGTCATGAGCGATTCCCGCTATCTTAGCATCCTGTTCCGTTACACCCTCCGTGGCATCAATAACAAGCACCACAATATCCGCCCGTTCCACGGCAGCAACCGTACGGATGATCATATACCGTTCCAATTCTTCCTTGATCTTATTCTTTCTGCGGAGTCCGGCAGTATCAATGAAGACATAATCCTTGCCATTGTGCCGGATCTCCGTATCAATGGCATCTCTGGTCGTACCGGCAATATCCGATACTATCACGCGGTTCTCACCAATCAGTTTATTAATAATAGAGGATTTACCTACATTCGGTTTTCCTACAATCGCGACTTTGATCCTGTCATCCTCTTCCTCCGCTGCCGCCTCCTTATCAAAATAAGAAGACACCTCATCAAGCAGTTCTCCGAAACCCAAACGATTCACGGATGAAATAGGAAATGGCTCGCCGATACCCAGATTATAGAACTCATACACATCCGCCTGATACTTACTAAAACTGTCTACTTTATTGACAGCAAGAACAACCGGCTTATTAGAACGACGCAGCATGTCCGCCACCTTGGAATCCGCATCCACCAGTCCCTGCTTCACATCCACAAGGAAAATGATCACATCTGCCGTATCAATGGCGATTTGTGCCTGTTCCCTCATCTGGGAGAGGATGATATCCTTGCTCTCCGGTTCAATACCACCCGTATCAATCAGGGTAAAATTCATATCAAGCCAGGTAACATCCGCATAAATCCGATCCCTTGTGATGCCCGGAGTGTCTTTTACAATAGATATATTTTCACCCGCCAATGCATTAAACAGCGTTGATTTACCCACATTAGGCCGCCCTACCACCGCTACGATTGGCTTGGTTTTTCTCTTGCTCATCTCTGTGTCCACGCCTTTCTCACAGCCTGCAAGCTTTGATTTACAGGCACTGTTACTTATCATATTAGTTATGTCCGCTTGATTTTACAATATCCATTCAAACTTGTAAAGTCTTTTACATAACACTCAGCGTTACGGTTCTATTTTACTAGAAATTTCTTGACGTGTCACTAGCATAATGATATAAAATATATGACGCAGACGCTCAGTCTGTTGATCAAACAAATCAGGTCGTCAATCATAAGGAGAAGTCACTATGCCTAATACAGAACAGTTGGAACATGCTATGCCGGTAGCTCCTATCAAGCTGCTGACTACCCGCTCTGCACTTCCTTTGGCAGACAAAGTCAACAGTTATCTTGTAGATTTCCGTAAAACACTTAACAACAATGTAAAATCAGATCCCGCTTTTCATGGATATATGGAAGATAATTATTTAATGGAAGTGGACTGCCCCAGATTCGGAAGTGGTGAAGCCAAAGCGGTTCTTCATGATTCAGTAAGAGGTAAAGACATTTTCATTCTGGTAGATGTCTGTAACCACAGCATCACCTACACGTTAAACGGCTACACCAACCATATGTCTCCCGATGACCATTATCAGGATTTAAAAAGAATTATATCTGCAATCAACGGAAAGGCACACAGAATCAATGTTATCATGCCTTTCCTGTATGAAGGCAGACAACATAAAAGAAACGGAAGGGAATCTTTAGACTGTGCCTATGCGATCAAAGAATTAATGGATATGGGAGTATCCAACTTCATTACCTTTGATGCTCACGACCCCAGAGTCCAGAATTCTGTTCCGATCAAAGGATTTGATAATTTCACACCTCCTTATCAGTTCATCCGCTCTCTCCTTCGCAATGAAAAGGATCTTATCATTGATAAAGACCACACCATCGTTATCAGTCCGGATGAAGGTGCGTTGGATCGGGCCGTTTATTTTGCCAATGTATTAGGTGTGGATACCGGTATGTTTTATAAACGTCGTGATTACTCTACCATTGTAAACGGCAAGAATCCTATCGTAGCACACGAATTCTTAGGGGATAACATAGACGGTAAAGATGTAATCGTTATTGATGATATGATATCCTCCGGTGGGAGCATGATTGATACAGCCATGCAGCTTAAGAAAATGAATGCCAAACGGGTTTTCATCTGTTGCACTTTCGGACTTTTTACAGATGGTCTCAGTGCCTTTGACGAAGCTTTCGAAAAATGCTATTTTGATAAAATCGTAACCACTAATCTTTGTTATCAGCCACCCATGCTTCGCGAGAAACCTTATTATGTGGAAGCCGATATGAGTAAATTTATCGCATCTATCATTGACTTTATGAATCATGATGCGTCTATGGCCAACATTTATACCCCTACCGATAAGATCCACCGGATACTTGCCAAATATAATAATCGCGAAATGAGCAGTCTGGATATTTAGCTCATATTTCAATATTTTCCAGCATCTATGACGAAAGCCCCGGTTATGCGAACCGGGGCTTTCTTATTTCTTTGTATAACTTCTATTTATTCTGCTGCAAGTGGAAATGTCAAATATACCTTAAACAAATCTCCGTCCAGTCTGATTTCGAATGTTCCTTTCTGAGCCTGTGTCAGATTCTTGGCTATAGAAAGACCCAATCCGCTTCCCTCTGTTGTTCTGGATACATCTCCCCTGATAAACCGTTCTGTCAGTTCATCCGGATTACAGTTTAATGCGGATGCCGAAATATTTTTAACAGATATCTCAACATACCGTTCATTCTCTTCCGGACTATCAATGGTCACATATACTCTTGTGCCTGTCATAGCATATTTATAGATATTGTTAAACAGATTTTCCATGACACGCCAGATTCTGCGGCTGTCCGCTTCAATCACGGCATTCTGCACATTGACATTCATAACCGTAGTCAGGTTCTTCTCTTCAAACTTCTCAGAGAATTCCCCGATTGTCTGATTCATCAGTTCTGTCAGGTTAATGCGTTCAAAATTCAGACTGATGTTGCCGGAAGAAATCTTACTTGCTTCTACCAGATCGTCTGTAAGCTGTTTCAGACGTTGAGACTTCTCATCCAGGACTTTGATATAGTTCTGAACTTTTTCATTTTCAACACGCTCCCTCTTAATAAGATCCACATAATTGATAATAGAGGTAAGCGGTGTTTTAATGTCATGAGAAACATTTGTAATCAGATCAGCCTTCATACGTTCATCCTTCATACTGATCTCCACTGCATCTTTAATACCCTTACCGATACTGTTAACAGAATTTGCAAGAGCAAGGTTATCGCCATGCAGTTCTGTCGTTTCTACCTGATGCTCCAATTCTCCGGCAGCAATCGTCTCAATTCCCTCTACGATTCCCTGCCTTTCTTTAGCATCTCTATAAATCAGGATACCAATTGTTACATCTGTCAGAAGCATAATAATAACGGGAAGCCACGAAACATGCTCTGCATCCATTGCCCATATGATCATCAGGATATTGAACAACAGGAAAATACCATACGGAATCCATGTGCGAATAACAATCGTTCCGTTATCATACACCTTCCAGGCAAATTTCTTCATTTTCCTGCACAATCTGCCAAGGTAGCTGTTATTCCAAAGTGTCCTAGCCTTAATCCTTCTAACCAGACTATAGAAGAAGAACATGGCTGCCGTATCTGCCGCAAACACTCCTGCAACCAGCAACATCTTGAACCATTTCTCATATACCACTTCCCCATATGACATAGTCGTAAGATGAATATCTGCCAACTCCAGCACGACAATCAAAATCCACACGGCAAGAACCGCTACACCAAATGCAATGGCCACTGCCGCTTCCGTAGGAATCCTGTCAAAAGAATTCAGTCGGATATATTCTTTACCCTCATCATCCACGTCTCTGCCCGTTTGTATTGTCTGATAGAGGAACAGCCCCAGATATAAAACACCCGTCACAATTGCGACAATCACCCACTGCCAGAAATAAGGAAGATAATTGCGGAATCCTGCAGCACCTTGTGTAAAGGCATCACTGACGGGATAAGTGGTATCCACGCCAATCCATACCTTAACCGTCTCCGGATATGCATAATCATATTCCTGCAATATTTTACGGATCGTTTCCTCTTCAATAGAAGTGTTGGTTCTGTATACCATTTCCGAAGGACTGTAATAGATATACTTATCCGATGCATATGCCGTATCCGTTATTCCTTCCTTGGTCTGCATCGCATCCAGGATATTTTCTTTTTCCTTCTCGTCCATGTTGGTATAGAACTGTGTATTGTCCCCTACCGTTTTGGCGATCAAAAATCTCACATTGGAATTATCTTCACTGTAATAATCCTCATATTCCAGATACTCATTATAGTTATACGAAAGACTGTGAGCAGCATTTTGCACGTTCTCGCACAGATTGTAATACAGATCCCAATCAGATACATATTCCTCCAGATTCTTGCCTTCCACCGTTTTATAACGGTTCACTAAGACATCATAAACATCGGAAGAATCTATCTGATCATCTTCCACAAATCCATCATACTCTCCCAGTCCTTCAGGATCATCATAATTCTCCACCCACAACTGATTAGCCGATACATCATTCACAAAGGTATAACTTCCGATATCCGACTTCAAGTAATTAGCATCGGAAGTATTATAATATTTACTCTGAGGATCAATGACCGTCACTCTTGTTCTGTCAGAAAGGAACTGACTTACCTGCTGGTCAGTCATTTCCATGGTTGTATATTCAAACCCATAATTAGCCCATTTCAGAAGATCCTCCAGATGATACTCTGCAGTCACATATTGCTCCGGCAGCCCTATATCACGATAATTATAAGCAGTTACATCTACAATCTTGCTGCCATCAAAGGCTCCGTTGGTCTCCAGCTGGCTGCTTACCACCCCGTACCGAATGATATCTGCCACCGCATACCCAAAGATGGTGCCAAACAAATCCGATTCCTCATACTCCTTATTCTGTTCCGAGGAATCCAGCATATAACTACCATGGTTTCTGAAACTCTGAATACGCACTGTAGAGCCAATAACAACCACAAATACGGAAAGCACCATTACAGCCAGCGATGCATGCTGCAAAATACGCAAAACCGTGTGGAATCCCTTTTTGCTCTTTTTATACTTTTTATCTTTTCCTTCTTTTCCCATCTTTTCTCCATCCTGAAGCAATTATACTTCATATAGCTGTCTGTTTATTGCTTTTCAATCTTATAACCTACTCCCCACACTACCTTAAGATATCTGGGTTCCTTCGGGTTAATCTCAATCTTCTCACGGATATGCCTGATATGTACTGCCACCGTATTATCGGCACCGATAGCCTCCTCATTCCAAATGCTTTCATAGATCTGATCGATTGAGAATACCCTGCCGCAATTTCTCACAAGCAAAAGTAATATATTGTATTCGATCGGGGTCAGCTTCACACTTTCTCCATCTACCGTTACTTCCTTCGTATCATCATTGATACACAAACCGCCCACCTGAAAAAGTGCATTATTCTCAGTATTCAGATTACCCAGCGTAGTATATCTGCGCAGATTGGATTTCACTCTCGCCACCAGTTCCAACGGATTAAAAGGCTTTGTAATATAATCATCCGCACCGATATTCAACCCAAGGATCTTATCACTGTCCTCCGACTTGGCTGACAGGAAAATAATCGGAATGCTGGAATACTCCCTGATTTTCAGTGTTGCATGGATTCCATCCAGCTTCGGCATCATAATATCTATCAAAAGCAGATGGATCTGCTGTTCCTTAAGAATCCTGATCGCCTGTTCTCCGTCATATGCTTTGTAGATGGTATATCCCTCCTGTAGCAGATAAATCTCAATCGCATCAACAATTTCCCTGTCATCATCACATACCAGTATATTCGCCATTGTTTCACCTCTTTCGTAACTTGGATACTACCATTAAAACAAAGAAACCTAAAGGAAAAGATGGGAAAATATTTAATGTTTTCTTAAGTTTCCTCCGGTGTATTCCAAGCCCTTTCTTACAATAATCCTATAAATGCTCCAAGATTTCCTCTCTTTCCCTTACTCGCACGATGGGAAAAGAGATATTCACTATTATGACAGGTACAAAGATCTGTTACCTGAATCTGTTCACGTGGTACTCCCGCTTCAGTCAGAATAATTTCATTTGCTCGCCACAAATTCAATTGATATTTTCCATTCTTTTTGGAAATCAGAATTTCCTGCTCCTGTCCGGGCATATGAAATTCTCTTATAAAAGCCTCTGCCACATCCTCACTGACTTCGTAACAGTCCTGACAGATAGAAGGTCCTATTGCCGCTACAATATCCTCAGCCTTTGAGCCGTAAACTTCCTGCATCTTTTCAATCACACAGTGACCCATACGGGACACCGTCCCCCGCCAGCCGGAATGAGCCAGCGCAACAGCCCTGTTCTTTGTATCCACGAAATACAATGGAACACAATCTGCATAGAAAGTTGCCAGCACCAATCCGGGCTCGTCTGTCAGTAAACCATCCACATCTCTGTAATCCTTTGGAATGACGATTCCTTTCCCTCCATCTTCATGGCTTACCACTCTGAGGTTTGTGGTATGCGTCTGGTCAGAACAGACGATATCCTCCACTTTACATCCAAGTACATCGGCGATCCGTCTGAAATTCTCATCCACAGCCTCTTTCCGGTCTCCTCTTGTATAACTTAAATTCATACTGTTATAAATTCCTTCGCTGACACCTCCAATTCTGGTAGAAAAGAGATGTCTCACCAGTCCTGTCTGTTCTAACAGGGGAAAGGTCAGATATTCCACTTCCCCTGTCCTGTTCTGCTTTACCTGCATTCTGCTTTTATGTCTGTATACTTCCATCATTTATTATATTCTCCTTCAATGATATCCCTTAATACTATCCCAAACCAATATAGCCAAACGCATCCCGAATCCATTCCAAACGCCCGTTTTCAACCGCAATCACATCAAAACGTATCGGTGTATCCTCTGCACAGTGATGCATCATTCTGTAATAATCCGCAACCCTGCATATCTTCCTTTGTTTTGTTAAACCAACCGCCTGTGCAGCACAGCCTTTCCGGTCACTGCTCCTGTATTTCACTTCAAAAAATACAAGATATTCTCCATCATATCCAATCAGATCAATCTCTCCCTGTCTGCACCGAAAATTTTGTTCCTTGATGCAGATACCTTTTGATATCAAATAGGCACAGACCTGCTGTTCCTTCTGTGCCCCTGTTTGTCGCTTATTCATCTGTTGCCACCTATTCTGCTTTTGCCATCTTGGCTTTGATCTTATCCATGGAATCTACAAAGATGAGGATTTCTGCCACCACTTCATATAACTCCGGCGGTATCATATCTCCGATTTCCAAGCGGGACAAGGTTTCTGCCAGCTTATCATCCCTGTGAACAGGTACATCCGCCTCTTTGGCTTTCTCAATGATTCGTTCAGCCAGTGCACCTTTACCGGATGCGATAACTCTCGGTGCTTCCTCGGAAGGATCATACTCCAGTGCTATTGCCTGCTTAGGTTTCTTATTATTCTCATCCTGCACCATGTATTCTTCCTCCTTACGCTCTCATATCAAAGGATGTCCTGCTTAACACGGATATATTTTTATCCTGTTTCAGAATGGTCTGCATGATTCCTTTGCCATCCTTCACATCCTCAGTTTCCCTTATCTGAAATTGAGCCTTCAGATCATAACCGCGCTTCGCCAGGCGCTCATCCAGCAACCCAATATGCTGTTCAATCAAATCCAAAGCACTCTCATCGCTCAAGGTAAAGTTAGTACTTACTTTCTGATTCTGCATGGCTACATACACATCCAGCGGTCCCAAATGTTCCATATCAAGATGGAGCAACGCGCTTACATTGCCATCTTTTTTCGCCAGACTCTTCTTATTGGTATAGACATATAAATCCCCATGCGCTTTACTGCCTGTCATCTTAAGCGGAAGCTGAATATAGGTAAATACCTGATTCATTTTATTCATAAAATCAACATTATTCTGTAAATTCTGCACCGTTCTGGCGGCAGAGGTATTTCCCTTATCTGCAGTCTGCAGGGTTTCCATAAGCTTTGCAGATTGCTGTCTGATCCTTTCATATAATTTTTCCACTTTATCCGGATCTGCCACATTTTTCGGTTCAATCAGCCACTGCTTTTCTATTTCGGATTTTAAGAGTGTATGAAACTCCCTGCTATTAAGTACCTGTTCCAACTCAGGGGGCATTATACCACCGGCTTTGTCTTTCCCAAGGAAATCCTTGATCAGGTTTAACAACTCCCGGGGCGACACCTCTCCGTTTCGAATCTGCTCCGTCAAAGTGCTCTCTATTCCCATTTCCTTTAACATATCCGCCAGGCTATTCCATTGCCGGTTTGTCAGCACAGAAGTTTCCGCAACATTATCTTCCTGAGTAAAAGAAACCCCATTGCCATTTATTACTTCACTTCCCGATGCTGGCTGCTGTATCTGATCTGAACCCTCTTGCTGTATAACACTCTGTTCTGTCCCTGCCGGCTCATTTACCTTATTCTGTAACAGAAGTTCCATCTCTGCAACTGTCTGCCCGGCATTTTGCAGCTCAATGTCTGCCTGCACCAGGACATTATCTTCTCCCATAGAGGTAAAGATATCCAGAACATTTTGGTAGAAAATATGTGCCTCCTGAGGATTTCCCTCACTTATGAGTTCCGCAAACACTTTTGGCAGTTCATCCATAATCGTTTCCGCACTATCCAGAAGCTGATAATTCAGATTCTTATACATTTCAAATTGCCGGATATCGGCTTCTGTTATTGGAAGTCCAAGCCTTGTCATCTGAATAACGGAAGTCGGATCCTGTCCGGGAAATTCCAGAAGCTGCCTGCTCATATTGAGAATAGACTCCCTATCGATAGGCATCCCCTCCTCCATCATAGCCGCTACCATCTCAATATTGCCTGCCGTCTCCTGCAGACCTGCAGCAGAAAGCGCTCTCAAAATCGTCTCAACATTAGCGGTATTTGTATATAAAGGAGACAGGGATAACAGCGAACCGTTGTTAGTCTTAATCTCAAAGCTCATCAACTGTCCAAGTGTCAACTGAATATTTTGATCAATCTTCGCATTAATACTAAATTCCTGAGTTAACGCAATCTGTACCGTATTCCCATTTCTGCCGACAACTGTTCCCTGTAAGGTCTGTCCCGGCTTCAAATTACGAATCTCATTCTGCAGTTTATATAGTCTCTCGCCTTTTGTCATGGAATCAGACACTTTAACATTTTCAGTTCCTCTGACTGTCCGGCTATCCTTTTTTAGTATATTTCCAAGATTCACGTCTTCCTCCACACCTTTTATATGAAATGTGTAATGAACGATCTCCGGTGGATGGGACACGGGCCATATTTCTTCAATGCATCAATATGTACTTGCGCTCCATAACCTTTATTGGAAGCAAATCCATATTCAGGATAAACCTGATCATACTGCACCATCAACCGGTCTCTTGTCACCTTGGCTACAATACTGGCTGCACCGATTGAAATGCTCTTGGCATCTCCTTTAATAATAGGTACCTGTCTGATATCCACCAAAGGAATTGTTACGGCATCGTTCAATAGCAAATCAGGCTTCACGGTAAGCTTCGCTATCGCCTCCCGCATTGCCTCATAGGTCGCCTGTAATATATTGATCTCATCAATCCTGGCCGGTGTGCTGTAGCCAATCCCAACCGCTACCGCCTTCTCCATAATGACATCATACAACTTTTCTCTCTTTTTTTCGGACAGTTTCTTAGAATCATTGATATATAAAATGTCACAATCTTTCGGAAGGATTACTGCCCCTGCCACAACCGGCCCTGCAAGCGGACCTCTTCCCACTTCATCGATGCCGCAGATATTAGTATACACAGCGTATTCCCGCTCATATTTCTTGAGGTTTTCGCACCGCGCCACCTCTTTTTCGTATGCCTCTACCCTTTTACGCCCTTTTGCAAGCAGTGCCTGCACACCTGCCCGTTCATCCTGTTCATACTGCATAAATAAAGCAGGCAGCTCTTCCAAAGTAGCTGCCTGTAATTTTTCTTTGATCGCTCCAATTGCTTCTGCCATATAATCATGCCTTTCTATCTGTGCTTAATAAAACCAAATTTGTTAAGCGGCAATATACGCAGCCATGCTCTTCCTATAATATCCTTTCTCTTCACATTCGCCACGGAAGGATCACGACTGTCTGTACTGTTATTGCGATTATCACCCATAACAAAATACTCGTCTTCTCCTAAAGTAATCGGTTCATACGCCCTTCCCGGATTCTGAATCACTTCCTTACCGTAATTCTCCTCCAGTATCTCTCCGTCAATCCATATGTTACCTTCTTCATCGATCTGTACGGTTTCTCCGGGCAATCCAATGATTCTCTTGATATAATATGTATTCTCCTCATACTGAAAAGGAAAAACAATAATATCAAACCGCTCCGGATCATGAAACCTGTAACTGATCTTATCCACAATCAGATTATCTTCATTGCTTAGCTTAGGCTCCATGGAGCTACCCTGTACCTGTGTTCTTTGACCTACATAATGAATTACCAGATAAGTAATGCATAAAACTCCCAATATATACAGACTGGTGCTCAGGATCTCTTTTAAAACTTTCTTCATGACTATCTTCCTCGATTCTGTCCTAATCACTCTGGCGCAATATCCCCAGGCATTTCCAGCGTGATCCTTCCTATTCTGCCACTTCTGAAATCATCCACGAGAACAGATGCCGCTTTCTCATAATCCGGCTCCTGTCCTTTTTTATAGCATTTGCGGTTTTCACATATATGCTCAAGCATCAATGCCGGAGTCCGGCTTTGCCCTTCATCTTCCACCTGATATCTGGTAAACAACTGCGTCTGATAATGTTGCAACAGATATTCTGTCAGATCCATAGCCAGTTCTGTCATTTGCAGTATTTCATCATTCATGGAACCAATAAAAGCAAGGTTCCTGCCCACTTCCTCACTTTCGAATTTGGGCCATAGGATACCGGGTGTATCCAGTAATTCCAGCTCCTTATTTAAACGAATCCACTGTTTTCCTTTCGTAACCCCCGGCTTATTACCGGTCTTTGTACACGCTTTACCCGCGAAGGAATTGATAAAGGTTGACTTTCCTACATTGGGAATCCCCACAACAATCGCTCTGACGGGTCTGTTCTTGATTCCCCGCTTTCTGTCACGCTCAATCTTCTCCCTGCACGCTTCCTTTACCATACCTTGGATTGCCTTAAGTCCCTGTCCGGTCTTGGCATTGATCTCCAGTACATGAAAACCTTTATTCTTAAAATAATCCATCCAGATCTGATTTGCTTTGGGATCTGCCAGATCCGATTTATTAAGCAGAATTAACCGGGCCTTATTCTTTCCCAATTCATCAATATCCGGGTTCCTGCTGCTAAATGGAATCCTTGCATCCACCAGTTCTATTACCAGATCAATCAATCCGATATTTTCCTGCATCATACGTTTTGCTTTCGTCATATGACCGGGATACCATTGATAATTCATCTATCTACCTGATCCTTTCCTGTCAGAAAAGCTTATCACCATCTTTTCTACTCAATCAGCCCCATACTTTCATTCTCTGATGCCATATGGAACCATGCCTTACCGATAATATTATCCTTTTTCAACGCACCGATATTACCGGAACGGCTGTCTTCACTGCTATTACGATTATCTCCCAGAACAAAGTATTCATCCGCAGCAAGCGTCAGCTCATTCTGTGCAATTCCCGCATCAATCATCTGATCCAATGCATCATCCTCATTAAGAAGGACACCATTGATATATACTCTTCCATCCTTTATCTGAATTGTCTCTCCCGGAAGTCCTATCACTCTCTTCACATAATAGTGTGAATTTTCATTACCATTGGGCAGAAAAACCACAACATCATTCCGTTTAGGCGATGATAGCTTATAAACTACACGATTCATCAGAATCTCCTGTCCATTATACAATGCAGGTTCCATGGAATTGCCGATTACACTGGTGCGCATCCCTATGGAAAACACAATCACAAATGCCAGAAAAATAGCTGCCAGACTTCCTATGATCATTTCCACAATATCCGTAACGACTTTCGCATTTAATCTTTTCTTTTTCTGATAAAAAGTCAAGCCCTTATGTCTTGCCATGGCCTCTTCCTTCTTGTTCAATCCTTGTCATTAAAAGTCTCGTTCCCTTTTGCCTTAAACAGTATAGCATGAGTAAAGTATATTATTCAACTAAGAAAAAGCAGATACCTCAAATCACTTCGAGGTATCTGCCTAACATCTCTTAGATTATTTTACTAATTCTTTGACCTTAGCCTTCTTACCAATACGGTCTCTTAAGTAGTTCAGTTTTGCACGTCTTACTTTACCTTTTCTTACTACTTCTACCTTCTCTACATTAGGAGAATGCATAGGCCATGTTTTCTCTACGCCGACACCGTTAGATACTTTTCTGACAGTGAAAGTCTCTCTATTGCTTCCACCCTGAATCTTTAATACAGTACCTTCGAATACCTGAATTCTTTCACGGTTACCTTCTTTGATCTTACCGTATACTTTAACGGTATCACCAACTTCAAATCCGCCAACGCCTTCTTTTAACTGTGCTGCTTCAATTTCTTTAATAATTTCGTTCATAATCTGCCTCCTATATGACTTGGATGTTCTTAATACATTCTGTAACAGAGGACCATCTTTTTTCACAACATTAATAATTTACCATATGAAACCCATAAATGCAAGCATTATTTTACAGCTTTCCCATTTTCCTCTGCCCACTTCTCGTATAGATCCGGGCGTAACCTCTTAGTCCGTTCTATGGACTGTTCCATACGCCATTCATCTACTTTAGCATGATTGCCTGACAAAAGGATCTCCGGCACTCTCTTATCCCGCCATATCTCCGGTCTGGAATATTGGGGATATTCCAGCAGATTATTATGAAAAGATTCTGTAGTTGCCGATTCCTCATTATGCAATACTCCCGGCACCAGCCTGGATATCGCATCTATCATTACCATGGCCGGAAGTTCTCCACCGGTCAGAACATAATCTCCGATGGAAACATAATCCGTCACAATTTCCTCCAAAACCCTCTCATCAACTCCCTCATAATGTCCGCAAAGGAATATAAGGTCCTCTTCTTTTGCAAATTCCTGCGCCATTGTCTGATTAAAGGTCTGCCCCTGCGGGGTCACATAAATTACTCTGCAAGCCCTTTGTTCTTTTCCTTCTGATATGAAGACATCCGGCTGTTTTGAATAAATTTTCTCCGCTACTGCTTTATAGGCATCATAAACCGGCTGGGCCTGCATTAGCATGCCCGCACCGCCTCCATACGTATAGTCATCCACCTTGCCATGCTTATCCAGTGTATAATCCCTGATATTAACTGCTTCTATATGAATATATTCTTTTTCCACTGCTCTCTTCAGGATACTGGTATGCAGTCCCTGCATTACCATCTCCGGAAACAGTGTGAGAATATGAAAATCCATCATAATCTGTCTTTATCCTTTACTCTGTTGATTTCTGCCTATGGTTTCTCCTGAACAAACAGATTAAACTTCACCCTAATCCAACAGTCCGTCCATAATATGAACGCTGATGCATCCCTGTTCCATATCTACATTAAGGATACACTCTTTGATAGCCGGAAGAAGGACTTCCGATGTATCCGGCCGTTCTACCACATAAACATCATTGGCTCCTGTTGCCAGTACATCCTTCAGTGTACCAAATGACTCTCCATCCCCAGTTACCACTTTTAGTCCGATCAGATCAGCTATAAAATACTCATCTTTCTTCAGCTTAACCGCTTTATCCCTTGTAACAAGCAGTTTTGCCCGTTTATATTTCTCTATGTCATTAATGGAATCATACCCCCTGAATTTAAGGATCACGTACTGTTTGAAGAATTTGACACTTTCTATCTCCATTGTCAGTCGCTCTTTTTCCGTATCCAGCATCACTTCTTTCAGCTTTTTAAAGCGATTTACATCATCTGTAGTAGGAAAAACCTTTACTTCTCCCCTGATTCCATGTGTCTGGGTGATCACACCCACCTGTAACTCCTGCAGCATATTGATACCATGCCTTTCCTTCTCTAAAGATTAGAACCATCGTCTCTGTCTTTCTCTTTGTGTATATGTGATTACTAAGACAGCCCCACAGAAATAACTGTGAGGCTGTCGATTAGATGATTTCTACATCCACTCTCTTATTGTCTTTGGATGACGCTGCTTTTACAACAGAACGGATTGCCTTGGCAATACGTCCCTGTTTGCCGATCACCTTACCCATATCTGATGCTGCAACATGAAGTTCAACGGTAATATTTTTACCCTCTTCTTTCTGTGTCACTACTACTTCATCCGGGTTCTCGACAAGAGCTTTTGCGATCACTTCAACCAATTCCTTCATAGTACACCTCCAAAAGCCTTGTAACAACAAATTAACAGTATCTTATTTAACAATACCTGCACTCTTGAAAATTCTGTTAACAACTTCTGTAGGCTGGGCACCGTTCGCTAACCATTTCTTAGCTGCCTCTTCGTCTACTTTGTAGGTACTGGGATCTGTATTCGGATCATATGTTCCGATTTCATCGATACATCTTCCATCTCTCGGAGATCTGGAATCTGCTACAATAATTCTGTAGAAAGGATGTTTTTTCTCTCCCATTCTTCTTAATCTGATTTTAACTGCCATTTTTCTTTGCCTCCATGTATAAAATATTATTGTTTATTTGAAACCCTAAAATGGGAATTTCATACCGCCCATACCCCCGAACATTCCACGGCCTCTCTTACCGCCCATCATGCCCGGAAGCTGTTTCATCATTTTCTGTGACTGTTCAAACTGTTTGATGAAACGATTGACAACCGCAATGTCCACACCCGCACCTTTTGCAATGCGGTGTTTTCTGCTGGGATTTAACAGTTTGGGATTCTGACGTTCAGCCGGTGTCATGCTTAAAACGATTGCCTCCATACGGGCAAGTTGTTTCTCGTCAACGGCAGCCTCCAGATCACCCATCTGCTTACCCATGCCGGGAATCATGCTTAAAATACTGGAAATGCCTCCCATATTGCGCATCTGCTTCATGCTTTCCAGGTAATCATTGAAATCAAATTTACCCTTCTTCATGCGCTCTGCCATCTGTTTTTCTTTTGCTTCATCAATATCTATGTTCTGCTGTGCCTTTTCAATCAAGGTCAGCACATCGCCCATACCCAGAATTCGGTTAGCCATACGATCCGGATAAAACTGTTCCAGATCGGAGAGCTTCTCTCCCATACCGATATACAGAATCGGTTTGCCGGTTACAGCTTTGACAGAAAGTGCGGCACCACCTCTGGAATCACCATCCATCTTAGATAAGATAACACCATCAATGCCTACCTTCTCATCAAACTCCTTCGCCACGTTAACTGCATCCTGACCGGTCATGGCATCTACTACGAGAAGTGTCTGATGAACTGCTACATTATCTTTAATCTCCTGTAATTCCGTCATCATCTCTTCATCAATATGAAGACGTCCTGCTGTATCCAGGATCACAATATTATGACCGTTCTTTTCTGCATGCTCAACAGCTGCTTTAGCGATATTTACAGGTTTATGATTCTCTCCCATGGAGAAAACATCTACCTGCTGTTTTTCACCATTGATCTGTAACTGCTTGATTGCTGCCGGACGGTATACGTCACAGGCTACTAACAGCGGCTTCTTACCCTTCAATTTCAATTTGCCGGCAATTTTCGCCGTGGTTGTTGTTTTACCGGCACCCTGCAGACCACACATCATAATGACTGTAATTGCCTTGCCGGGCTGTAGTTGAATCTCTGTCGTATCAGAGCCCATAAGCCGGACCATCTCGTCATTTACAATCTTAATGACCATCTGTCCGGGATTCAGACCGTTCAAAACATCCGCTCCGATGGCACGCTCCTCTACCGATTTAACAAACTGTTTTACAACCTTAAAGTTAACATCGGCCTCCAGCAAAGCCATTTTAACTTCTTTCAGCGCAGCCTTGACATCTTCTTCGGTTAAACGCCCCTTGCTTCTCAGGTTTTTAAATACATTCTGCAGTTTATCCGTCAAGCTTTCAAATGCCATAAATAGCCTGCCCTTCTCTATAACTCTTCTAAAATCTCTGCCGACAACTGCCGCACCTTCCGGCAATACTCCGATTTATCTTCTGACCCATTCTTTTCATAGACCTCAGATATCCGGACGATCTCTTGAACCTGCTTCTGGATTTTCATGAATTTGGCAACAAGCTTCAGCTTCTCTTCATATTCCAAAAGCATCTTATCGCACCGCTTCACAATATCATGTACACCCTGTCTGCTGATGCCCTGTTCTGCAGCAATCTCTGCCAATGAAAGATTCTCATATACAACGGCTTCATATACCTGTCTCTGATGCTCTGTCAATAATTCTCCATAAAAATCATACAGTAAACCTTGTCTCACGATTTTCTCCATGATTTCACTCCCATCAGAATTCTTTCCGGTACTCAACCTTTGCCATTTTACTATATTGGGAATGTGGTGTCAAGTATTTTTTCTTGACACCTTTATCGCTATCTTTCATTGTATTTTCATTCCGGGATTTCATTCTGACAAAAGAATACTGTTTTTTTAGAAACTGTATATATTTTGTATAAAAAAAATGATATAATGTTTAAAATATTTCTATTATTATGCAGGAGGGTAATTCGTGAAACTAACAGATTTTATGGACATAAGTCAGTTACAAAAAATTCAGGATTCTTTTTCCGATGCAACAGGACTTGCTGCAATCGCCGTTGATAATGACGGAAACTACATAACCAAAGGAAGCAATTTTACAGATTTTTGTATGAAACTTACACGGGGATGTCCCGAAGGTGCTAAGCGATGCCAGAAATGTGATGCTACAGGCCATGGTACGTATGAATGTCATGCAGGTCTTATGGATTTCTATATTGATATTGTATTAAACGGGGAGAAGCTTGGGTCTGTTATCGGCGGACAAGTTCTTCCAACAGAACCTGATGAAGATAAATTTGCCGCTATTGCAGAAGATCTTCATATCGATCCCAAAGCTTATATTAGTGCCGTCAGGAAAGTTCCTGTACGTCCCGAGAAATCTATCCGGGCTGCTGCAGAATTATTAGAGAATGTTGTAAATCGTGTTGTTCTGCAGGAATATATGAATGCCACAGAATACAAGAAGATCCTTGTGTGGGAAGAAGAAATTGAGAAAGCTACCTCTACGGTTGCCGCTATCAAGAAAAACACCAGAGAGCTGGAAGCCATTGCCTCCAAGCAGACAATCATGGCCTTAAACGCTTCTATCGAAACCGCAAGGGTTGGTGCTGCCGGTGCAGGTTTTGGTATAATCGCAAAGCAGATGGGTGAATTTTCCAAGCAGTCTGCCGAGATTTATAAACAGATTACTGAGGATGCCAATAAGATTTCAGATTCTATCGTTAAGATGAATAACGCTTAATCAAAACACAATATATTCAAAAGGGAGATGCAGTCATACAGATTACATCTCCCTCTTAATAATTATTACTACCTATCATATTAAAGGTTTATTTTGTAATAATCTCCAGATAGCCAACCACTTTTGTCAAATCAAATTCCTTCAGGATACCCAGATTCGGATCATAATACTGCCCGTTAAATCCTACAAGATAATGGCTGTATCTTCCCATTTTCTCCATGATGATACAGCAATGTGGTAATGAAACCTCCTTGCCTAAGGTATAAACAATCTTGTCAGCATGACGGATACCCAGATATTCCAGTGTGACAATCATCTTACTCATGTTAGCCTGCCACTCTCTGCATTTCATAATGTCACTGGCTTCATCCAATGTAGTTCCCGCAAGCATAGCAATACAAGACTGTCCGCACAATCCATCCCAAGGCTGTGTTACCAGATCCACACTATCAATCCTACGGATTGGATGCTCTACACTGTATGGGCTGTTGCCACCCACACCTGCCACATTACCTACGATCTCAATAGAGATCAGATATTTCTTGCCAAGTTCCACTTTAGAAAGCGTGTCCTGATTTACCGGAATATCATAATAACCCTGTCCTTTCGGTACCAGGTCACAGATAAAGCAAACATCATCAAAACACACTCTGACCGGAGCATCTCCTACCTTCTCACATACTTCCCATACATTAAACGGCACAGCAATCGTATTCTCATTTTCCCTGAATTCCACCGTGCCTTCAAATTCATATTTCATCTCATCCACCACACCTTTCTTATCTTACGTCATCCCGATTTGCATTCATCAACTGATATGGCTATTGTAACATGAACAATTGTTGCCAGACAACCTGTGCACCTTATTTAGAACATTAATTTTGATGGTGCTTCTCCCACAATCTCTTTAAATCTTCTGGCAAAAGTTGAATAATCATGAAATCCACACTCATAGCAGGCCACAGAAGCCGGCATGCCTGACAGAATCATACGCCTTGCCATCTGTATTCTTTTCTCATTAATATACTGATGAATAGAATATCCTGTAGCTTCCTTAAACTGTCTCATCAGATAATATTTGCTGATATAAAACTGTCCCGCCAGAATATCAACATTGATTTCTTCTGACAAGTGTTCCTGAATATAGGTAATGGCATCTACTACCTTCTCATGATAAACCGCAGTTGTAAGATATGCCTTTGGCTGTTCCATACATTTTCTGTTAAATAAAACCATAAATTCCAAAAAAGCAGCCTTTAGCAGCAGATCCCCCAGATACTCTCCGCTCTGCTTCTCAATCCGGGTCATCCTCAGGAGACATCCAACAATTTCTTCATAACTCTCTGCCGAAAAATGAACCACCCTGTTTTGAGACTGCTGTGCCTCTTCAAAACACCTTTTCAGGCTCTCACCCCGCTCATTTTCCTCTGCCAGAAAAGCTTCCGACAGATAAATAATATAACGGTTATACGGCACACTGCTGTCAATCTCCGGTTTATGGATCACATTGGCTCCCACAAGTACAAAATCATGAGGTTTCAGATGATAAGTCTTACCCTCAATCTTGTAGTCAACGTTACCTTCCACAAAATAAATAATCTTATAAAACTCATGATAATGAAAAGCAAACTCCTGCTTCTTACAATCCCTTAAATGAAACACTCTGAAAGGCTCTGTCAGATATCCTGCTTTTTCATACTGTTCCAGTTTTCTGTCATTCATCTGCCAAATCCTCAAAACTGATATTCAAATCCACTTTGCCTGTAATGCCGTTCACAGTACCGGTATCCGAGTACTGCCATACCTTAAACGCATAGGGATAATAAATCGTATCATCATAATAGGCAATCCATTTATCATATTCTTCCAACTGTTCCAGATCCAGCATCATCATAAATGTCTTAAGATTACCATAAATCATCGGCGTATACCCTGCCTCCCTGATCTTCTCGCAGAAAGCAATGCAGTACTCAGTTCTTTCTTCCTTCGTCAGCTCATGAGTTCTCGCCTTAGCATTTGATACTGCCTCAACATCAAGCACTATCGGATAGTTTACTGAATAGGGTTCTATGGCATCCAGAACATATTCCGCCTCTTCTTCGGCTTCCTCCACACTGGTAGCCTGGGTAAAGAAATACACGCCTACATCAATATCATTATCCAGAGCCCCTTTGATATTATCCTCAAAATTATCATCTTCGATGATTTCACCTTCCGTATAGCCCCTGATTCCTAATCTGATAAAGGCATACTCTACCTCATCCTTGGCAACCTTATCCCATTCAATCTTTCCCTGATACTTGGAAACATCTATTCCTTTATGAGATACCACACTGCCGTCTTCATAATATTGCATAATCATATCATCATCTAACGCAAACTGGTTAAGATCATATGTATGATGAGCAAGCTCATCAGAAATCGGGAAGAAAAAATACTGTCCAGCATCCGCCACTACGATCTCCTCCGGAAAGAAATATCGAAGCATTTCGGTAGTACTCTCGCCTGAAGACATCTTTTCCTTCAATTCACCCAGGAATTCATCAGATACCTGTTGGCTGGTCTCTTCCTTTGCCGTTTCTACCGCATTGGCAATCAACGCATCAACCTCGCCCTGCGTATAGGTCATTTCCTCATCCATTCTGATTGCCTCTAATTCATTCATAACCACTGTATTTTCCATCTGTACAGCCCGGCATTTAAATACCATGATCAGGCATATTGTAATGGAAGCCAGTGTTACAAGGCACAATATAATGGAACCAATCAGTGTACTGTTCTCACTTCTCCTACGTTTTTTCTTTCGTCTTTTTCCCTGGAAACTAATATCCCGCATACGCTCTCCTATCTCGTTCTACATCTTTTCACTAAAGTAACTTTTATATCCTTCGCCAAAAATTTCATTTGCACCGGTAACAATCATAAAAGAATCCGGATCTTCATCCTTAACAATTTCTTCTACCCGGGGAAATACTGTTTTCTTCATGGCACACATAATTACTTTCTTATCCTTTCCGCTATATGCACCCCGCCCGTTTATATATGTTACACCAATATACAGATCTTCCAGAATACGTTCTGTAATCTGCTCCGGCTTATTACTGATAATATACAGCAATTTTGCTTCATCCCTGCCATACAGCACAATATCCATGACCATAGATGTACAGGATGCAGATATAGCCGCATATAAAGCCGCATTCATATCCCGAAAAAGGAATCCCGACAATGCAACAACAACTGCATCACATATAAAGTAAATCCTGCCGGTTCTGATATGGGGCATTTTAAGCCTGATTGCCTTCACAATGATATCAATTCCACCAGTCGTCGCACCTACTTTAAAGATAACACCAATCGATACCGCTGACAAGACACCACCTGCCAGCGCTGCCAATAGTATATCATGTGTAGCCGCATCAAAAACAGTCAAAATATTGGTAAAAAACGATATCAGAGCAATCGCATAGATAGACGACACCGTTAATCCGAGTCCGAATCGCCAAACCGCAAAAAGAAGAATCGGGATATTCAAAAGAAAAATCCACGTTCCGGTACCGACCGGCAAAAAACGGTTTAATATAATGGAAATACCGGTTATCCCACCGGGTGCCATATGATTCGGATCGATAAACAGACTGACCCCGACTGCATATAGTAATGCTGCCACTGTTATTATAATATATTTCTTTATCCATTCTGTCTTGCTCTTTTTTCTAATTTTAATATATTTTTTCATTTTATCATTTATCCGGACTTTTTCTTTCATTGGCTCTGTCATATCTTTTCACAGGGATCTCTCCTGACATTACCGCTATCTTTATCATCTCCTTTTTTTGTGATTTCATTACTGTTTAGATAGATAACAGTAGGACTTTTACTATTGAATAAAAGACAGCCATAAACAAATAGTTTATGACTGTCCTGATTTAAAATTCCAAAATGTTTGTATTCCGGTTTAAAACAACCACTTCTATATACTTGCCCTTACCAGCTTCGGCTGATATCCGTTTTCATGCAGTGCATCAATAATTTGATTCTTATGTTCGGTTCCATACGCCTCCAATGTAATGCGAAGCTCCACTGCAGCACTCCGGTTGATCGATACGAACTGATTATGCTCCAGTTTAATGACATTACCATTCTGTTTGGCGATCACATCTGCCACTCTGGAAAGTTCGCCCGGCTTATCCGGCAGAAGCACCGATACAGTAAAGATTCTGTCCCGAAGCACAAGGCCCTGCTGTACTACGGAGGACATAGTAATTACGTCCATGTTGCCGCCGCTTAAGATAGATACGATCTTCTTATTCTTCACATCCAGATGCTTCAGGGCAGCTACGGGAAGCAGTCCGGAATTCTCTACGATCATCTTATGATTTTCTACCATATCCAGGAAGGAAACGACCAGTTCCTCATCCTCAATGGTAATGATATCATCCAGATTTTTGCTGACATAGGGGAAAATATTCGAACCGGGTGTTTTAACTGCCGTACCATCTGCAATCGTACTCACATGATCCAGTGTAAGCACCTTACCGGCCCGAATGGATTCCTGCATGCAGTTAGCGCCTGCCGGTTCCACACCGATCACCTTGATCTTAGGATTCAGAAGTTTAGCCAGCGTGGATACTCCTGTGGCCAGACCGCCACCGCCAATGGGCACTAATATGTAATCTACAAGCGGAAGTTCCTTGATGATCTCCATGGCAATGGTTCCCTGTCCTGTAGCCACATCCAGATCATCAAAGGGATGAACGAAAGTATATCCTTTCTCTTCTGCCAACTGATAAGCATAAGCGCAAGCCTCATCATACACATCCCCGTGCAGTACCACTTCTGCGCCATAGCCTTTTGTACGGTTTACTTTGATAAGAGGCGTAGTCGTTGGCATCACGATCACTGCTTTGACACCATAGCATTTTGCTGCATAGGCAACTCCCTGCGCATGATTTCCTGCAGAAGCGGTTATCAGTCCTTTGGCTCTCTCTTCCTCTGTAAGCGTGCTGATCTTATAATAAGCGCCTCTGAGCTTATAGGCTCCCGTAAGCTGCATATTCTCCGGTTTCAGATAGACCTTGTTCCCCGTCTGGACACTGAAATAATCACTGTACACTAACTTTGTCTCAGAGGTCACCTGCTTAACAATTTCATATGCTTCCTCAAATTTATCCAAAGATAACTCATTCTTCCCCATAATGATCTCCATCCCTTTCTTCTTTTACATCAAAAAGTGCGTCCACAAATTGTTCCGCATCAAATTTCTGCAGATCTTCAATTGATTCACCCACACCAATATATTTTACAGGTATTTGCAATTCTGACTGGATTGCCACTGCAATGCCCCCCTTGGCTGTTCCGTCCATCTTAGTCAGGATTATGCCGGTAAGTTCTGCCACCTCGCCAAATTCTTTTGCCTGCTGCAAGGCATTCTGCCCCGTGGTACCATCCAGCACTACAAGATTCTCTCTGTGTACGCCCGGGAATTCTTTCTCAATAATCCGATTGATCTTTTTAAGCTCTTCCATCAGGTTCTTCTTATTATGAAGCCTTCCTGCGGTATCACATAAAAGCACATCCGCATTACGGGCTTTGGCAGCATGTACGGCATCAAAAATCACGCTGGCAGGATCAGAGCCTTCTGCACCGCTAATCATATCTACGCCGGCACGGTTAGCCCACTCGCCAAGCTGTTCTCCGGCCGCCGCCCGGAAGGTATCAGCCGCAGCAATCAATACTTTTCGGCCCTGTCCTTTTAACTTTGCGGCAAGCTTACCAACTGTAGTAGTTTTGCCGACGCCGTTAACACCGATCACTAAGACAACCGACTGCTCATGTTCAAAATCATAGGCAGTTTCTCCCACCTGCATCTGCTCCTTAATGTTCTGAATCAGAAACTCTTTACAGGCTGCAGGTTCCTTAATATGATTCTCTTTGACCTGCTCTCTTAATTTATCCAGAATCTCCTCCGTGGCACTTACACCAATATCTCCCATGATCAGTATTTCTTCCAGTTCCTCATAGAAATCATCATCTATATTGGAGAAACCGCTAAACACAGAATCAATTCCGTGTACTATATTATTTCTTGTCTTGGTTAAACCTGCCTTCAGGCGGCTGAAAAAGCCTTTCTTCTCTTCACTCATTAATCATCCAATTCCTTATCAATCAAATTAACACTGACTAACGTCGACACGCCCTTCTCCTGCATCGTAATACCATACAGGCGGTCTGCTTTCTCCATCGTACCGCGCCTATGAGTAATAACAATAAACTGGGTGTTCTTCGTCAGCTTATGTAAATATCTGGCAAAACGTGTTACATTGTTCTCGTCAAGTGCCGCCTCAATCTCATCGAGAAGACAGAATGGCGAAGGCTTCAGATTCTGAATTGCAAACAACAGACAGATAGCGGTCAGGGATTTCTCTCCACCGGACATCTGCATCATATTGACAAGCTTCTTTCCCGGCGGCTGTGCTATGATACGAATACCTGCCTCCAGTATATCTTCATCTTCAATCAGTTCCAGACTTCCTTTACCGCCACCAAATAACTCTTTAAATACTTTGTCAAATTCTCTGTTGATTTCCGCAAACTTCTCATTAAACTGTTTACGCATAGAAGTATCCAGTTCTTCAATAATGCCTTCCAGCGTTTTCTCAGCTTCTACCAGATCGTCATGCTGGGTTTTTAAGAAGGTATATCGCTCCATCAGATTCTTATAATCCTCAATAGCATTTACATTGACATCTCCCAGTTTCTTAATCTCATCCTTTAAAACGCTGATATCCTTTTTCAAGGAAGGCAGATCCGTCATCTCCTCATTCTTAAGAGACTCCGCATCGGAAAGGGTAATCTCATATTCATCCCACATATAGTTGATCTGAGATTCTATGGACTCTTCCATACGCTCTTTCTGACTGTTCAGACGATACACTTCCTTATCCAGCGCTGCCATACGCTCGGACAATTCCTCTCTGGTAGCAAAGAAATTCTTCTGCTTTGTCGACAGCTGCTCTTTATTCTCAATATCTTCCTTTAACTTCTTCTCAGCATCGGTCTGTGTAGTATGTGAAGCCGCAATTGTCTTCTCAATTTCCAGGATACTGGCTTTCTTGCGTTCAACCTCTTCTTTGCCCAGATGCAGTCCCTGCTGTACTTCCTCCAGTTCGGCACTGTGTCTGGCAATCTCAGCGTCCACACGTTCCAGATTCTGTCTTTGGAAATCTGCGCTCTGGCGCATTTTCTCTACTTCAACATCCCATTCAGATACTTTGGAAGACTGTGCAGACTCCTCAGTCCGTTTAGCTTCCAACTCTTTCTGGAATTCTGCTATCTGAACCTCAACTGTTTTCTCCAGTTTTTCGGAATCCTCCAGTTCTCTGACAATTTCATCTTTGCCAACCTGGATCTCCTTGATCTGCAGTTCAATATCCTGCTCCTCTGACTTTAATTCTCCAAAACCTTCTTCAGTCTCGCTCTTCTTATCCTGAGCCTGAAGGACATTCATTCTGGCCGTATTCTGCTCGATAAACTTACGCTGCAATTGTCCCTTGACATCCTCTAACTCCATTCGCAACTTATTGCGGTTCTTCTTAGTCTCTTCTATATCATTCAGAATCTGATCAATATCAATGACGTACTGTTTTACTTTTTTCTCCAGTTCCTCCATCTCACGACGGCGGCCTAAAAGATTGGAATTATTCTTAAATGCACCGCCACTGATGGCACCGCCCGGAACAAGAAGTTCTCCCTCAAGCGTTACCATACGGATGCCATAATCGAATTTCCGGGCAATCTTCACGGCATTATCCACGTTATCCACAACCATGATACGCCCCAGCATCGCCTTAGCCACATTCTTATATTTCTTCTCAATCTTAACCAGTTCATCCGCCATTCCTATGACACCTTTTTCCTTGAGTGCCTCCGGATTCTTGAATTCCTGGGGATGGGTAATACTTGTAAGCGGCAGGAATGTCGCACGACCTGCTCTTGCTTTCTTAAGGAAGCTGATCATTCGCTTGGCAGTCTCTTCATCCTCTGTGACAATATTCTGGATATTGCCGCCTAATGCTGTTTCGATGGCTGTCTCATACTTCTCCTCTGCCTGAATGATATCCGCCACAACACCAATGATTCCCTTCTCGCTGTCCTTCTGTTCCATAACAGCCTTGACACTGCCGCCGTAGCCCTCATAACGCTCAGTCAGATTAGAGAGGGCTTCCAGTTTGGACTTCTCCTGATGATACAGGACCTGGGTATCCCGAAGTTTCTGATCCTTTCCCGAAAGTTCTTCACGGATACCGGAAAGCTGTTCCTCCATGCTCTCCTGTTTTTCATTCAATTCACGAATTACCACATTGACAGCTTCAAACTCTTCTTCCAGTTTCTTGATTGTCTCCGTCTGCTCTGCCTCATCCGACTTTGCACGAAGCAATCTGGAATTTAATTCTGCCTTACGAATATTGATCTGCTCCAGCATGGTATCAAAACGTCCCATTTTGGATTTAATGGTGGCACGGTTATTCAGAGCATCAATAATGGTATTCTTACCACTTTCTATATTATTATTTAACTCCTCTATCTTACCCTGGGTTTCCTCCAGCAGTTGTCTGGCCTCTGTCCTCGCCTGCTCCAACTGCTCCAGTTTATCATCAATATCCTTCTTTTCAGTCAGGATACCGTCCTTTTCATGATTTCTCTCATCTATCTGTTCCTGTATGCTGTGGATTCTGTTCTGCAAGTGTTCCTCATTGCCTTCTGCGGAATGAATCTGTTCCTTTAAGACATTGATCTCACCCTCCAGTTTGGAACGCATCACGCCTGTATCCGTCAGTGTAGCTCTGGCGGTCTCGATCGCCTGGTCGAGCAGTTCAATCTGACTCTCGATCTGCTCATACTCAGACTTAATATTTTCATACTTTGTTGTAGTATCTTCCAAATCCCCGGTTGCAATTTGAAGCTTACCGCCCACCTCTGTCAGTTGTTCCCTGATGCGTACATTTTCCAGCAGAAATACATTCACATCCAGTGTTTTTAATTCTTCTTTTTTCTTCAGATAAATCTTAGCCTTCTCGGATTGTCTTTCCAAAGGCCCTGTCTGTTTCTCAAGCTCTGCCAGAATGTCATTGACACGCAACAGGTTCTGTTTTTCATTCTCTAACTTTTTCTGGGCAGCATACTTTCTACGCTTAAACTTCACAATACCGGCCGCTTCATCAAAAAGTTCTCTTCTTTCCTCCGGCTTACCGCTTAAGATCTTATCGATCTGTCCCTGTCCGATAATGGAATACCCTTCCTTACCGATACCGGTATCATAAAATAACTCATTCACATCTTTCAAACGGCAGGGAGTACCATTAATCATATACTCACTTTCACCGGAACG
This sequence comes from Lachnospiraceae bacterium, assembly GCA_022781395.1. GTDB lineage: Bacteria > Bacillota > Clostridia > Lachnospirales > Lachnospiraceae > UBA3282. Next base: position 50,293 of record JALETS010000174.1, read on the forward strand.
GTACAACCTTCTGGAAACTGTCACTTCATCATAGTCTATGGCAAGCTGATGATCGGCATTATCCAACGTGATAGCTACATAAGCATAGCCCAATGGTTTACGCATCTCCGTTCCCGAGAAAATGACATCCTGCATGGAAGCACCACGAAGCTGTTTGATACGCTGTTCCCCCAGCACCCATCTGACCGCATCTGCGACATTACTTTTACCGGAACCATTCGGTCCAACGATACCCGTAATGCCGTTATGGAACTTAAAATTAATCTTATTGGCAAAGGATTTGAATCCATGCACCTCAATACTTTTTAAATACATATGTACCTCTCATCTAATGCTTAACCGTGTATTTCGCCTGCTTCTCTTCTTTGTAGCAATGCCTCATAAGCGGCCTGCTGTTCTGCCGATTTCTTGGAATGCCCTTTTCCGCTTCCAACCTTCACATCACCTACATAGGCTTCCACTGTAAATATTTTAGCATGTTCGGGTCCTTCTTCCTTTCTTAATTCATAGCGGAGCACACCCTTATCATCGCGTTGCACAAGCTCCTGAAGAATTGTCTTGGCATCATAGAATAAAACTTTATGTTCCAGATCCGACAGTACAAAACGATGAATGAATTTCTTAGCTTCTTCAAGCCCACTGTCCAGATAAATAGCACCGATTGTTGCCTCCATCACATCCGAAATGATAGAATCCCTTGTTCTTCCTCCGGTTGCTTCCTCACCCTTTCCCAGAAGAATATACTTCTCTAAGGCAATTTCCCTGGCACAGAAAGCCAGTGCCGGCTCACACACCATGGAAGAACGTTTCTTTGTCAACTGGCCTTCCGGCAATTCCCGGTATTCCTTATAAAGGAAATCGCTGCTGACCAGTTCCAGAACTGCATCGCCCAGAAACTCCAATCGTTCATAATCCCCGGTTTTATTGATTTTCTGTTCATTAGCATAGGAGCTGTGGGTAAGTGCCTGTTTCAACAGCATTTTATTCTGAAAAGTATACCCTATCTTCTGCTCCAGTTGCTCCAATCTCTCTTCCAACATATAATAATTTTATCCTTCTCTCATCCTGCAGTCTTATCACATACTGTTCTTAGACTGTACAGCCTCAACACACTAAACATGGAAAAGCCCCTTCATTTCAGAAAGGGCTTCTGCTTTGTTATTCCCTAGAATTTTTAATTAAGTCCACTGCTTCCCCTACGGTAACAATATGCTCCGCCTGTTCCGGTGGTATCTCAATCTCGAATGCCTCTTCAATTTTCATGATAATCTGATATACATCCAAAGAATCTGCACCCAAATCTTCTAAAAAGGTGGTTTCCAATGTAATCTCTTTAGGATCTACATTCAGTACCCCCGCTATCACTTCTCTTAATTTCTCAAGTTCCATCACAACAGCCAGCCTTTCCGATTTCTCTATTGTTTAATTCTCCTGTTCGGATACAACCTCTTGCGTCATAATCTTCTCTTTGATCTTTTCGTTGATTCTCTGTTCCGTAAAGGTAATACACTGTAAAATCGAGTTTTTGATTTCATTGGCCTTAGAACTGCCATGTGTCTTGACAACCAGTCCCTTCAGTCCAAGCATGGGCGCTCCACCGTACTGCTCCAGGTCAAATTCCTTCAAGGTTGTCTTCAGCGCAGGCTTCACTAAAAGTGCACCGATTTTACTCCTAAGGGAAGTCATCATACCTTCCTTAACCTTCTTGATCAGAGTCAGGCCGACTCCTTCATAGGTCTTCAACACCACATTACCCACAAATGCCTCACAGACTACTACATCTGCAGCACCCGCCGGGATATCTCTGGCTTCCACACTGCCAATAAAATTAATATCAGGACAGTTCTTGAGCAGAGGGAATGTCTCTTTAACCAATGCATTGCCCTTCTCCTCCTCGGCACCGATATTTACGATACCGACCTTCGGATTGGGAATTCCCATAACATTCTCCATATAGACAGAACCCATCTTGGCAAACTGTACCAGATGAGATGGTCTGGCATCTACATTAGCACCACAGTCAATCAGCAGGGAACAGCCTGTTGCAGTCGGAATCAACGGTGCCAGCGGCGGTCTCTCAACGCCCTTGATACGCCCAACTATAACCTGTCCACCAACCAAAGTTGCACCTGTACTTCCGGCAGATACATAAGCATCACAGGTTCCGTCTTTCACAAGATTGAGTGCTTTGACCAAAGAAGAATCTTTCTTCTTACGGATGGCCATGACAGGTGGCTCTGCCGTCTCAATGATTTCAGAAGCATGTACAATTTCCATCTGCTCCTGAGGATATGTATAACCTGCCAGCTCTTTCTTCAGGACATCTTCCTGGCCTACCAAATATACCTTGACCTTGCTGCTTTCATTAATGGCTTCTACAGCACCTTTGACAATCTCTACCGGTGCATTATCTCCACCCATTGCATCTACTGCAACTTTCACATATTCACTCATTAGATACCTTCCGTTTCTGATGCCTGCAATCTCAATCGATAAGACACCTTATAATAATATACTAAAAAAACACATAAAAATCAAGGCTTCCCGGCAAATCCGGAAAGCCTTTGATGTACAGTTATTAATCAACTGCGATAATTTCTTTTTTGTTGTATGTTCCACATTTCTTACATACTCTGTGAGGTACCATTAAAGCACCACATTTGCTACATTTTACTAATGTAGGAGCAGTCATCTTCCAGTTTGCTCTTCTCTTATCTCTTCTACCTTTAGAAGATTTGTTCTTAGGACAAATAGACATCGTTACACCTCCTTATTTGCGTTAAAGATATCTTTTATTACTGCCATCCTTGGATCAGGAACAAAAGTATCACATTCGCATGTTCCCGTATTCAGATCCTTCCCGCACTGAAGACAAATTCCTTTGCAATCAGGCTTACAAAGAACCTTCATAGGCCAGTTAATTACGATTTCATTTGCTAGTAAGCCTTCCACATCCAGTTCATAACCGTCCATAAATCCCTGATCATCATTTTCATCTGATGTCTCAGCAATCCTGTCCGGCGCAAACACTTCTCTGCTAAATTCAAGTTGCAGTTTCTCTTCCACAGGCTTTAAGCATCGATCGCAGCTCATGGCGAAAACCATTTCTCCGGTTCCGTCAATCCTCGCCCGTCCTTTGCCAAGATTGTTAAACGTAAACTGGATTGGCGTTTTGTGAACCACCGGAAATACTTCTCCGCCGATAGATATCTGCGTAAGTTCTGCCTCTATCTGCTTCGAGATCACTTTATCCTCGTTTGTTAACACATCAGTTAAGTTCACGAACATAGTTGACTCCTATCCACACTCAAACAATTATACATA
>JALETS010000199.1 GCA_022781395.1 Lachnospiraceae bacterium
CTACAGTTGACTTCTCAAATCATTAATGAGCTTCTTGATCCGCTCAGGTTCCATCTGCATGCTTACCTGATTCACAATCATACGTGCAGACAGCGGGCAAATCTCCTCCAATACTTCCAGTCCGTTCTCCTTTAACGTAGAGCCTGTTTCCACAATATCCACGATCACATCGGAAAGCTTTACTATGGGTCCCAGTTCCACGGAACCGTTCAGCTTAATGATATCCACGGTCTGATGTTTTTTATTATAGAAATAATCCTTGGCAATGTTCGGATATTTGCTGGCTACACGGATCATCTCATGATGCTTAAGCAATTCTCTTGCACTCTCCGGCCCGCAGACACACATACGGCATTTACCGTAACCCAAATCCAGTACCTCATAGACACGACGGTTTTCCTCCATAATCGTATCCTTACCTACCACACCGATATCGGCTGCGCCATATTCCACATAAGTTGGCACATCCGGCCCTTTAGCCAGGAAAAACTTTAATTTCAATTCCTCATTTACAAAAATCAGTTTGCGGGAATCCTTATCCTTCATTTCCTCGCATGTAATACCGATTTTTTCAAATAATTCCATCGTCTTATTGGCAAGACGTCCCTTGCCCAACGCAAAGGTCAAATATCTATCGTCACTCATTCATCTCACACTTTCTGTTTGCACTATTTTCCTTCGGGCACCAGTTCAACATGCTTGCCCTCCGTACGCATCCTCTTGGCAGCATTGAGCTGCTCCTTAAATGTAATCTCGGTATAATAAAGCTTCTCACACTGCTCCATACCGGAAATGATAACTCCCTGACGGCTCATGGCAGACAGCAGATCATCCACTACGATCATAAATCCTATCGCCGGAGCATCCTTACCGAACTGGCTTAACAGATTATCATATCGTCCGCCTTTTACAATGGCATCCCCGACACCATAGGTGTATCCCTTAAAAATAATACCCGTATAATAATTATACTTACTAAGCATACCAAGGTCAAAGGAAACATATTTCTCTACACCATAATCACACAGCACCTGATAAACCTTCTCAAGTCTTTCCACCGCATCTTTGGAACGTTTGTTAGATGCTGTCTCCTTGGCTTCCTTCAGAATATCTGCCGTTCCAAACAGTTCGCTTACTTTAAGAAGTGCATCCCGATCCTTCTGTTCCATCTGTACGCTTTCCAGCAGTTCCTGTGCTCCGAAAAAGTTTTTACCCGAGATATACTCTCTCAATTCCAGTTCAAGCTCTTCATTCAGCCCGACCTCTGCACAGATACCCTTAAAATACTCCAGATTACCGATGCTTATCTGGAAATCAGTCAGTCCGGCATGATATAATGCTTCAATTGTCATAGCGATCATCTCTGCGTCCGCCTGGACAGAAGCATCACCGATCAGTTCCGCTCCCATCTGGGTAACTTCCTTTAATTTACCCTGCAGGTTAGAAGTATTTGTGAAAGTATTACCCTGATAGCAGAAACGGATTGGAACATTCTCATCCATAAAATACTTAGCCGCACATCTTGCTATAGAAGGAGTAAAATCAGGTCTCAGAACAAGCGTATTACCCTCTTTATCGAAAAACTTATATAACTCTTTCGATGGAGTTGTTCCTACCTCTTTGGAGAAAACATCAAAATATTCAAAAGTAGGCGTCTGGATATCACGATAACCATATGCCCTTATTTTCTCCTGTAACAGACGTTCCACCACAGTCTTCTTTTCTTTTTCATCTCCGTAAATATCTCTTACACCTTCCGGTGTATGTACCAATTTCTTACTCATGTTAAAACCATGTCCTTCCCTACATCTATATCCTTTTTCACACGTCGCTTTATTGCTTTAAAGTGTTAATTCGCTAATTTAGTAGTGCAATAAACTTTTTTATACTATATCGGAATTTCTATCTTTTGTCAACCTTTATTCCGCTCTGTCGTCCAGATCCTTCTGCAGCATATCCAGATATGGTACAAGTACGCCATGCTTCTTTGGCATCACATATTCCGGATTTAGTTCGTCATAACGGAAGCTCTTGCGTCCGCCTTCCTTCGCCCGATCCCAGAAATACCTCAGCATTTCATAAGGCAGATAATAGAAAACATCCTTATGAGTATAATAAATCAGGAAAAAAGCAATTCCCTTCTGTTGCTCAAATCTTCCCATAAACTCCACCTGATGTTCATGGATATTCTGAAGAGAAAATGTATCAGTGGCGCACTCTTTTGCATCAAAACAGACAGGAATCCCCTGTACTGCCCCGATATAATCCACCGTACTTTTCTGATCAAAATAAGCAAGTGTTATATGTCTGCTCTGTTTATCGATATTAATCGGGGTTATCGGGGTCGGTATCTTCTGGATCAGCGCCAGTCCGTTTTCCATATATTTTTCATTTGTTCTATTGATCAGATCCTCCAGCGTGGAGCCTCGAAGTCCACGGGAATTCCATGTTGCCATATAGATACCATGCCTTTCTCCCAGCCTGCAAACTTATATGTATATGGAACATACATTGCGCAAGGCACAATTTACTGCGTAGCACTAACGTTTCACACGTTCGAATATTTCCGGTATTTCCGCATAAAAAACTTTCTCACTTATGTCCTCAAAAGGCTTATCAAGTTTTGGGAACTCTACCTTGTAGGCATGTAACAGTTGCGATTTTACACCACACTGGCTCTGATATCTGTTATTCCAGTCACGGTCACCATATTTGTAATCTCCCAAAAGCGGATGCCCGATGCTCGCCAGATGAGCCCTGATCTGATGAGGCTTTCCGGTCAGAAGCTCCACCTCCAAAAATGTCTTTTCATCATATAACTGAAGGGGCTTATACAGAGTCTTAATATAAGATTCTTTCGTCAGATTCAATTTTTGTTTTTCATTTTTCTGTTTA
>JALETS010000204.1 GCA_022781395.1 Lachnospiraceae bacterium
CTGAGCTGCTATCTTCCTAGCCTCAGTCTGTCGCACTTCCGTAGCGTTACATATAGTATTCACAACACTAACATTGTAACCTTTTTGTTTAAAAATTTCAACCATATCTTGAAATTTATTGTAGTTAAATGTCGTTTGAGAAACAATACAGATTTCTTGCTCCGGTTTGCACTGGAAATCACGTGCTTCCTCCATAGATTCAATGACAACTGCCGGTACTTCGGACCATCCCATGATTCCCTCCACCTCCGGATGTCCTGCATTGCCGATAATTACAATCTTCTTTCCGGCAGCACTTTCTTTCTCTACAATATTGTGGATTCGCTTCACAAAGGGACAGGTGGCATCCACACACTCCAGTCCCTGGGCCTCTATCTGCTCACAGACTCTCTTTGGCACCCCATGGGAACGTATTACCACGGTTCCCTCCCGAATCTGCGCAAGCTGCTCCTCATCCTCTATGACCTGTACGCCCTTCTTCTCCAGATCCTTCACTACCTCTTCATTGTGAATGATCGGACCATAGGTATAGATGGGTTTGCCGGTCTCTGCCTGCTCGTATACCTGCTCTACCGCCCGCTTCACACCGAAGCAGAAACCGGCGTGTTCTGCCAGAATCACTTCCATAACCAATCCTCATTTCCAAACGATTTGCCCGCAGCCAGTATTACTGCCTGCATAAGCTGATAATTTTCTCTACCACCTCATCGATGGTCATATAAGAAGAATCCACCAGTACAGCATCCTCTGCCTGTCTGAGTGGTGAAATCTCTCTTGTCATATCCTGATGATCCCTCTCAATGATATCTTTCTCGATCACATCCAGATCACATTTTTCCCCCTTTGCCACCAGTTCCTTATACCGACGTTCTGCGCGCACTCTGCTGTCTGCCGTCAGATATACTTTAACCTGGGCATCCGGCAGAACACAGGTACCGATATCCCTGCCGTCCATTACCACATCTGTTCCGGCAGCTAATTTCTGCTGCAGCTCTACCAGCTTGGCACGCACGTTGGGATTCGGGCTGCTGGCCGATGCCATATTGCCCACTTCCTCAGTCCTGATGTAGCCGTTCACATTCTCACCGTTTAAGTATACGACCTGTTCTCCGTTTTCATAACCAATGGAAATATCAGCCTCTTTACACTTTGCATTTATCTTCTCGGTTTCCTCAGGCTTTACCTTCTCCCTGATCAGGAAAAGTGCCATTGCACGGTACATGGCGCCCGTATCTACATAGATATATCCCATCTGTTTTGCTATTTTCTTTGCAATAGTGCTCTTACCTGCACCCGCAGGTCCGTCAATTGCTATGTTAAAACTCATCTCATCCTCCGTTCCGAAGCGCTTTATATGCTTCTGTTATTTCTCTTATTCTATACTGCTTCCCGCAAGATGTCCGGTAGACCAGGCGATCTGCAGATTAAAGCCGCCGGTCAGTGCATCCAGATCCAGTACTTCTCCCGCAAAGTACAGTCCGGATACCAGCCTGGATTCCAGGGTAGATGGATTAACCTCTTTGACCCTGATACCGCCTTGGGTAATGATTGCCTCATTGTAATCCCGCAGTCCGTCTACCTGCATCGTGAGGTGTTTCGTTACATCCAGCAGATTCTTTCTCTCCTCTTTTGTGATCTCATGAATCTTCTTATCCCCGTCTATTCCGGATAATGCAATCATTACCGGAACCAGTTTGGCCGGATAGAGACTGCCGATCACATTCTTAAACTGTTTATTCGGATTTTGCTCAAAATCCCGCAGTATCCTCTTATCCAACTGTTCCTCAGAAAGCGCGGGTTTTAAATCGATTCTCACTCTTACCTGCGACTTATCTTTGCACTTACCATAAAAACTACTTGCAGATAGTACCAGCGGACCACTGATCCCGAAATGAGTAAAGAGCATTTCGCCAAACCCTTCATAAATCAGCTTTCCGCCACACAACATGGTCAGCGTCACATTTTTCAGGGACAAGCCCTGCAACTGCCTGCACCATTCCTCCCTGATTTTCATAGGAACCAATGCCGGTGTACATTCTTTCATTGTGTGTCCCAGTTCCTGCGCCATACGGTAACCGTCTCCGGTAGAACCCGTAGTGGGATAAGACAGCCCGCCGGTTGCAACCACCACCGCATCCGCGTCCTGTTTTCTGCCGTCTGACAGGAGCACACCGGTTACATGCCCATCCTGCGTCCGAATGCTCTGCACTGTCGTATGGAGCTGTATGTTCACATTTCTTTTTCTTAAAATGCGTTCAAATGCTGCAATAATATCCGAAGAATGGTCGGATACCGGAAAAACGCGCTCACCACGCTCTGTTTTCAAAGGGCATCCCGCCTCCTGAAGCAGTTCCATAACCTGCATATTGGTGTAATCGTAGAATGCACTGTACATGAACTTCGGGTTACTTACCATATTTTCAAAAAGCTTGTCCATTTCACAGGCATTGGTTACATTGCATCTTCCTTTGCCGGTGATATAAATTTTCTTTCCAAGCTTTTCATTTTTCTCCAACAAGAGCACGTGATGTCCATGCTCAGCCGCTGCGATTGCTGCCATCATGCCGGCTGCGCCGCCGCCAATCACTATAACCTTACTCATCTTCTATTCCGATCCTATCAGCCCTGTTGCTGTCCGTCATCTGTCTCTTCTTTCTTACGAAGCGGATAATTCAGCATCGGCTCCTCATCAATAAAATTAATCTCATCATTCAGATAAACCTGATAATTATTCCATGCTTCCTCCAGATTCTTCAGGTTCTTCTTCACATCCTCAGGACGCTTCAGACACATTGCCACCACCAGTGCATTGATTACACTAAGGGGCGCCACAAGAGAGTCCACGATAGAAACCATATCACTTCTGGCAAGCAGATTACAGGAAGAATAAAGATTCATCGGAGAATGCACAGAATCGGTGATCGTAATAACCTTTGCATTCCTGTCATTGGCAAATTCCATGGCCTTCAGGGTACGCATGGAATATCTTGGAAAACTGATGCCGATCATGGCATCTTTCTCGTCGATCCTTATCATCTGTTCAAAGGTTTCCGAAACGCTGGTAGTCTTAAGAAGTACCACATTACCGCGTATCATATTCAGATAGAAATGCAGAAAATCTGCCAAAGGTTCACAGCTTCTGACGCCCATTACATAGACTGTCTTTGCTTCCAGAATAATATCCACTGCCGTTTCAAAAGCCACAGGGTCCAGATTGTGAATCGTATCCTGTAACTTTTCCATGTCAGCCTGCAACACGGATGTCAGTATCTCGGATTGAGAACTCTTGCCGTATTTTGCTCCGATCTTCTGGACCGAATTAATCTTATTCTGCACCCAGTCCTCCAGATCTCTCTGAAATTCAGGATATCCGTTATAACCAATATATGTGGCATAACGGACCACAGTAGACTCACTGACGCCTACAGTCTCTCCCAGTTTGGCAGCCGTCATAAAAACTGCCTGATCATAGTGATCATAGATAAATGCCGAAATCGCTTTCTGCCCTTTACTCATCTTACCATAATGCTCATTAATCCTTGTGATAATATCATAACGATTCTCTATAGCCATGATTTATTTCAAACAACCTTTCTCTACCTCTGAAATGCACCATAAGATTCTTCCAACAGTTTGATCGTATCTTCTTCCTGCAAATCATAATCCCCGGTCAATGACATACAGGCACAGCCATGAATACAAATCCACATCCTCATGAACATATCGCTTGGATTTTTACAGCCGTAAAATTTGGCATTATTAATTTCTTTAACCACCGCACCGTTCTGTCCGTTCAGCATATCATACAGACTCTTTCCATGGCGATTTTCCGACAGAAACAGTAGTCTGAATAATTGCTGTTCTTCCTGTGCGAAACGAATATAGGCAAGTCCCAGATTCACGAAGGGTGTATCATTCTTCTTGGGAAATTCTGCGTAATAGTTTTCAAAAAAGTCAACTGCTTTGACAAACAGCTCCTCTCCCAATTCCTCCATGTTCTTATACACGCGGAAAATCGGCTGTGTGGAGCATCCCGCCTTAGCAGCCAGTGTTCTGGCGCTTATCTGTCCTATACCTTCTTCCCGTACCATCTGAAACGCCGCATTCAATATATCACTCTTTGTTATTGTCTCTTTTCTTGCCATAAGATCATACCTCTCTTGTATTTCAATACAAAGCGTCTTTTAGTAACATATGTTATTATAATACATTATGTAACCCTAGTCAACCATTTCTGTTTATGCTCAGAGCCCCGCTCGAATTTTCTTCGAAAATCCTCGCTGTACAAAAGCTTCGCTCAACAGCGAACCTTGCAAGAATCTCCTACGTCGATTCTTGCCGATTGCCACCACTCTTTAAAGTCTTTTTAATAAAAAGGTGGTTTGGAAAAGCTTGCTTTCCCAAACCACCTTTTACTAATCTTTTACTCTGAGCTTAAACAGGGTATGCACCGTTCTTGGTGTCAGCCTGTGTCATGTCAACTTTCTCCTGCTGTGCCTGACGATATTTGAAGAAGTCAGTAGCAACCTGTGGGAACAATGCATAGGACAATACATCCTCATCCTGCTGTTTCCACTCTTTCATCTCTGCCTCTAACTTATCCATCTCGTTCTCAATCAGGTCTGCAGGACGGCAGGTAATTCTCTCCTCACCGGGAATAACCTTGTCGATAACTTCCTGGTTCATAGGCTTAACTGTCTGACCATACTCACCACGAAGAACTGCCTTGGTCTCCTTGGTAGCCATCTTATATCTCTCACCCATCAGTACATTAAATACAGCCTGTGTACCAACGATCTGGGAAGAGGGAGTTACCAGCGGAGGCTCACCTAAATCTTTACGAACTGCAGGAATCTCCTTTAATACATCATAGTACTTATCTTCTGCATTCTGCTCTTTCAACTGGCTTACCATGTTGGAAAGCATACCGCCCGGTACCTGATATAACAGAGTCTTGATGTCAACACCCATTACCTTCGGATTCAACAGACCGCTTGCAAGGCACTCGTCTCTGTAAGGTCTGAAGTAATCAGCGATTTCAGCCAGAAGGTTCTGATCATAACCTGTGTCATAAGGTGTTCCCTTAAAGGTCTCAACCATAACCTCTGTTGCCGGCTGGGAAGTACCCATAGCAAACGGAGAAATTGCGCAGTCAATTACATCAACACCGGCTTCAACAGCCTTTAAGTATGTCATACTTGCAACACCGGAAGTATAGTGTGTATGTAACTGGATCGGAAGCTTGGTAGCTTCTTTCATTGCCTTGATCAGTTCAGCTGCCTTATAAGGAACGAGCAGACCAGCCATATCCTTGATACAGATGGAATCTGCACCCATCTCCTCAATCTTCTTAGCCATATCAACCCAGTACTCTAATGTATAAGCATCACCTAATGTATAAGACAGTGCAATCTGAGCATGTCCTCTGCCTTCCTGTGTCTTAATCTTATTGGTAGCATTAACTGCTTCCTGTAAGTTTCTAAGATCATTCAGACAGTCAAAGATACGGATGATATCAATACCATTTGCAATAGATTTCTCTACGAAGCTGTCTACTACGTCATCTGCATAAGGTCTGTAACCTAAGATGTTCTGGCCTCTGAAAAGCATCTGAAGCTTTGTATTCTTGAAACCATCTCTTAACTTTCTAAGTCTCTCCCACGGATCTTCTTTTAAGAAACGAAGGGAAGCATCAAATGTAGCGCCACCCCAGCACTCTACTGCATGGTATCCGACTTTATCCATTTTCTCCACGATAGGAAGCATCATCTCGGTAGGCATTCTTGTTGCGATCAGAGACTGATGTGCATCACGGAGAACAGTTTCCATAATCTTAACCGGTTTTTGTTCTGCCATAATTATAACCTTTCCTTTCTCTTATTCAATCTATATCTCATCTACTCTCATATTATCTGCATTGCATTTAGAATACTCCGAATACCGCCATGAAAGTACCGGCTGCAACCGCAGTACCGATAACACCGGCGACGTTAGGTCCCATAGCATGCATCAGAAGGAAGTTCGTCGGATCAGCTTCCGCACCAACCTTCTGGGATACTCTGGCCGCCATAGGAACCGCGGATACACCTGCGGAACCGATAAGCGGATTTACCTTGCCCTTTGTCAGTACGCACATCAGCTTACCGAACAATACACCGGCTGCTGTACCGAAGCAGAATGCAATCAGACCAAGTGCAACAATCTTTAAGGTATCAACATTTAAGAATGCCTCTGCACTGGTGGTAGCACCAACGGAAGTACCCAGAACGATAACAACGATGTACATAAGTGCATTGGACGCTGTATCTGTCAATTGTCTTACAACACCGGATTCTCTGAACAGGTTACCTAACATCAGCATACCAACAAGGGGAGCTGTTGTAGGAAGGATCAGAGATACAACGATTGTAACAACGATAGGGAAAAGGATCTTCTCCAGCTTGGATACAGGACGAAGCTGTCCCATCTTAATCTTTCTTTCCTTCTCAGTTGTAAGTAACTTCATAATCGGGGGCTGTATAATCGGCACCAGTGACATATACGAATATGCCGCCACCGCGATCGGTCCCAGCAATGCCGTCTGTCCCAGCTTGCCGGCAAGGAAGATGGAAGTAGGACCATCTGCACCACCGATGATGGAAATTGCTGCTGCTGCTTTATCATTAAAGCCCATTGCAATGGCACCGAAATAAGCAGCGAAAATACCGAACTGAGCTGCTGCACCAAGTAAGAAGCTCTTCGGATTGGCAATCAGAGGACCGAAGTCTGTCATCGCACCGACACCCATGAAGATCAGGGACGGTAAGATTGCCCACTCATCCAGTTTATAGAAGTAATAGAGCAGACCGCCGCCGGCTCCTCCTTCTCCGTATTCTGCCATAATATCAGGATAGATATTAACAAGCAGCATACCAAAGGCTATCGGAACCAGAAGAAGCGGTTCAAATTCATGTCTGATAGCCAGATATAGGAAAACAAGTGCTACAACAATCATAATATAGTTACCGACAGTCAGATTGAAAAACGCTGTCTGATGAACCAGATTGTCGAGCGTATTTGCTACATAAGCCATTTTCTTAACCTCCTGTAGATTTGAATTCAGAAATGTGTCTTATCAGACTTTTCTGAGCATTAGTTTAATGTTGCCAGTAATGCGCCAGCCTCAACAGCATCGCCTACAGCTACATTAATGCTTGCTACAGTACCATCCTGAGGAGCTACTACAGGGATCTCCATCTTCATAGCCTCTACGATAACAACGGCATCACCCTTCTTTACTGCATCGCCTACGTTCTTCTCAATCTTGAACACTTTACCTGCTGCGCCTGCCTCGATCTTAACGCTTCCTGCTGCGCCGCTTGCTGCGGGTGCTGCTGCAGGTGCCGGAGCTGCTTTCGGAGCAGCCTTAGGTGCTGCAGGTGCTGCTGCTACGGGTGCACCGGATGTTGCTCCCTCTTCTACTACTACATCATATACGCTGCCATTTACGGTAATTGTATAATTTTTCATCTTTATATCCTCCTATGACTCTTAGGCATTCTGCCATTTACTCTTGTTAGATTTTCTTATGGATCTTACAACAAATCCATCCGTGGAACCGGCGCCTTCATAAGCAGCGATCGCAGCTGCAATTACTGCTACCAGTTCTGTATCGTCTGCAAGTTCCTCTTTGGCTGCAATCTGTGCAACAACCGGATCTGCCTGTACAGAAGCGCCTGTAGTAGTTGCATCCTTTGCCTCAGCTTTCTTCTTCTTTTTCTCCTGTATCTTTGGAATGATATTGAAGCAGGAAATAATCAGGCTGATCAGAATAAGGACAACGAAAACGGTTCCCATACCGATCAGAGTATTCAAAGCTGCGTTTTTCATAAGTTCACCGAATGAATAAGTAACATTCGTTGTAATGCTGACAACATCAGAAGTCTTCTGGAAATCATCATACTCCATAATGATTTCTACTACAGCATCATGATCCGAACCTAATACATTGACATTGATAATGATTTCATCATCATCTACCTTTAATGCAACGCCATCTGTACCTTCAAAAGTGCCGATTTCTTCCATGGCAGCCTGCCAGCTTTCAAGTCCGGCAAGCTCGGCTTCATTAGATGCATACTGATCAACAGAATTTTGGCTGACAATGACATCCATATTCTGAACAAGCTGAACACCGAATTGTTCCGCCTGTTCCTTAGTGATAGGACCGGTCGCCTCTTCCTTCTGACCACATGCACTTAAGCCGACCATACAGGTAACCATACCTAATATTACTAATAATTTTCTCATATTAAGCGTCATCCTTTCTAGACTGTACCGTGTTTTTTCTCCGGACGGCCTTCGCTCTTCGTAGCTAACATCTCAAAAGCACCGATGACATATTTTCTGGTATCAACAGGCTCTACGATCTGGTCTACATATCCTCTCTTTGCTGCACTTGTTACATTGTTCTGAAGTGCCGCATACTCTTTTGCGCAGGAATCAATGGCGTCGGAACCTTGTCCATCACAAATGATCTTCGCTGCAAGTTTGGCATCCATCATACCGATTTCCGCATTAGGCCATGCGATTGTGATATCAGCGCCAATTGCCTTGGAGTTCATTGCAACATAAGCACTACCGTATGCCTTACCGATGATTACATTAACCTTCGGAACTGTTGCATTTGCGAACGCATATGTAAGCTTGCTGACAGCCTTAGCCATTCTCTTCTCAGAACATTTGGTTGCAGAAAAGCCGGTTACGTTTGTTAAAGATAATACCGGAATATCAAATGCATCACAGAAATTGATGAACTCTGCTGCTTTTTCTGCACCTCTTGCAGATAATACCGCATCAAATTTATCTGTCACTTCTCCGTCAGCATTGTATACCTCTGTACGGTTAGCCACAGCACCAATGGTTGCTCCGTTTAATCTGATAAAGCCTACAACCATATCCTTTGCATAATTCTGTTTCACTTCTACAAAGACACCGTTATCGGCGATCTGGGTTAAAGCGATTGATGTGTCTCCCACACAGTTAGCGATTTCTGCACACGCTCTGTTCAGATCATCCGTACAATCTTCTAAAGCAAGATCTGCATTGTTAGCCGGTAAAACAGAAACCAGCTGTCTGATCTGCGCAAGAATAGAAGCTTCATCTGCCACCATATCAACAAGGCCTGTCTCTTCACTCTGGAATGCTGCTGCGGAAGTGTCACACTTGGAAATCTCGTTGCCCGCTAAAGCATTAGGAGAGTTTACAAAAAGCTTAGCTTTCTTTTCTTCCATAAAAGTAAAGTCTGTCAGACCGGGAATGACAGCCAGTCCACCACCACAGCTGCCGAACACAGCAGTAATCTGCGGAATCACACCGGAAGCCAGTGTCTGCTTCATATAGATCTCACCGAAACCGTTCAGCGCATCTGTTGCTTCCTGTAATCTAAGTCCGGCAGAATCGATCAAACCAATCACAGGTGCTCCTGTCTTCAGTGCCAGATCATAGAGGTTGGCAATCTTTTTTGCATGCATTTCACCTACAGATCCGTTCATTACGGATGCGTCCTGGCTGTATACATACACAAGATTACCGTCAATTACTCCATAGCCGGTCACAACACCGTCAGACGGAGTTTCTGTCTGTTTCAGATTAAAATCTGTTGCTCTTGCAGTTACAAGACCGCCGATTTCAACGAAACTGTTTTCATCGAGTAAAGCATTGATTCTTTGACTCGCTTGAGAAGTAGTACTCATTTTTCAGCCCTCCATTTATCATAATATAAAATAAATAAAACATTATTATCGTGTGGCATAGCACACGAACGTAGTATAACACAGATTCTTTGGCTCGACTAGCCATTTTTCAAAAAAATGCAAATTCTTAGCAAATTTTACATCAGGTACAAATTCATAATATATCTACATATAAAACCATATGTACACTCCCGCACTTCCTTGTCCGTCACAATCGGATAATTTCTGATCAGACTGCCATTAAGATAATATGAAACCGCTCCGATTTCTGTGTGCGCCTCCACCGGGGCTTCCAAAGTCCGGGCTATCTGCGTTTTTACTTCTATCCGATCTTCCTCACTAAGCAGATATGGCATCTGTGTCTCTCCGTCATTATCCAGATGTACGGCTACCATTGCTTTATCATAGGGCGTTGCATTTACTCCCGCTATCCCATTTGATACGACAATATCAGAAAAAGTCTTATTTTCATAAATATCTCTGTATTGATAATGCTCCATTCCATAGGAAGCAAGCTTCTTCATATCACTCCACTTATATGACTTGTTATTGGGCCAGCCGCATGCCAGAAGTGCCACGGTAAAAATCCTGCCTTCACTTTCTATGGCGCCCACATAGCAGTATCCCGCATTGTTCGTAAATCCGGTTTTGCCGGAGAGCGCTTCCTGCATCATCCCCAGAAAAGCATTGTGATTATTACAATGGAAACTTCTTTTGCCTTCTTCATCTGTAAAATCATAGCTTATTGTGCGGGTAATCTCAAGAAATTCTTCTTTCTTAGGTGAATCTGTCACACAGTATGCCATGATCCTGGCAAGATCTTCAGCCGTCGTAGAGTGGATTTTTCCACTGTCATTTACCACTGCATCCAGACCATTGGGTGTAATGAAATAGGAATCAAAGCAACCGATATCCCTTGCTTTCTGATTCATCATTGCTGCAAACTCTTCCACGCTTCCCCCAACGGCCTCTGCAATGACCACCGCAGAATCATTGTGAGATTCCAGCATCAGGGAATACAGCAAATCCCCCAGACGATATTTCTCGCCCTGTTTTACATACAGCTTTACTTTTGGCATACTTGCCGCATATGAGGAAACTTCCACGATTTCATCCGGATTGCCGTATTCCAGTGCCAGGATACAGGTCATAATTTTCGTGGTACTGGCCATTGGCAGAATCTCATTCTCATTCTTACCATAAAGTACCCTGCCGGAATCGGCATCCATGAGAACTGCCGCTTTGGCATATAGTCTCAGATCTTCCTTTTCCTCTTTTGCACAAACGATACCGGCCGGCATCACTGATGCCGGCACAACAGTTGTCATAAATGTCAAAGTACCCAGCAATGATACTAGCAGCGTAAAGGCCGTCAGACGTCGTTTTTTCTTTCTGTCTGCTGTCGTAATAAAAAAAACGCTCATATATTAACTCTCGCAACATCCTCGTTAATATATATGCGTTCTTTTCATACACATGAATATTTTCATTGAAATCAGATATCAAGCTGCAGTTGTACTTCTGTCTCTGCCTGTTGCTTAAATTCCTCAATCTGAACGGCATTTAATTCCGGCAGATCCTCTATACTCTTGACCCCAAAGCTTCTCAAGAATTGCTCTGTAGTACCAAACAGCAAAGGACGTCCCGGTGCATCCATCCGGCCCACCTCCGTGATAAGATCAAATTCCAGCAGTCTGTTGACCGCATGATCACAGCTTACGCCCCTAATCTTCTCGATCTCCAGTCTGGTAACCGGCTGCTTATAGGCAATAATGGATAATGTTTCTAAGAGAGTATCTGTCAGCACAAATTTTTTCGGTGTTTTGGCTATCTTGATCAGATATTCATATAATTCACCTTTCGTACATAACTGTACTGCATCATCCAAAGTAGTAAGACTGATCCCCCTGTCCTCTCTCTGATACTCTTCTGCCATTTCCTCTAATAGTGCTTTTGTGGTTTTCTTATCTTCTTCTATTACATCGGCCAGTCTGTCTATCTCCACAGAATCACCCATTGTAAAAAGAATTGCTTCTAATATTGCTTTTTCCTTACTCTTATCCATTAATCATACCATACCTTTCTCTCAGCCAGATTCTTGCGAACTTAGTGTTTTCCTTCACACTATCCCAGTGATGTAAGCTTTGTCGGCGTATCGTCCGATATGACCTTAGTCGTAATCATGATATCTGAAAAGGTATCTTCCTGCTCTACACTGATTCTTCCTGTCTTGATCATCTCCAGGATAACCAGGAAGGTAACAATCACTTCCATCTTACTGTTCTGTTTCTCCAACAGTTTCCTGAAGCTGAACGTCTGGTGACTGCGCACATAGGCCTCCACAAATGTTGTCTTTAAGTCCATGTCAATCTCATCCTTCTCAATCTGACCGAAGGTACTTCTGACCGGATCTATCTTATCTTCCTGCCGCTTCATCATCTGCTTGAAGATCTCATGCAGCCTCTGAAGCGTCATATCGCCAATCAGTTCTTCATAATCTACCGGATGTCTGTAATCTGCCACTTCCTTAGGAAGTGTAGGCCTCTTATACAAACTCCGTTCTGCATCCACCATACGGTCACGAAGTTCATATGACATATACTTGCACATCTTATATTCCAGGAGTTTCTCCACCAGTTCTGCTCTCGGATCCTCCTCTTCGCCCTCTTCATCCACTTCCTTAGGCAGAAGCATCCTGCACTTAATATCAATCAGTGTAGCCGCCATAACGAGGAATTCACTCATGACGTTCATATCCTCTGTTTCCATCTGTTTGATGTAATCCAGATACTGCTCTGTAATCTCCACAATCGTAATATCATAAATGTCCACTTTATTCTTGTCAATCAGATGTAAGAGCAGATCTAAGGGTCCCTCAAACACCTCCAGTTTTACAGGAATCGCCATAATAGCTTGTCCTTCTTTCTTTTATCAATATCCTTCTTATATAGAATTTTACCGTTTCGGCTTCAAATCAATCACAATCAATTCCCCCGGATTAAAGATCCGCAGAGGGATCGTATGGGTTCCCAGACCTCTACTCAAAATCATGGTGGAACAGACCTTTGTGAAGCTTCCTCCGTCATATTTTGGGAAGAGTGTAAGGTTTGGTGATAACACGCCGCCCAAAACCGGCAGCCTCATAATACCTCCATGCACATGCCCCGATACTACCACATCTGCTCCCCACGCTGCATATTCTTCAAAATATGCCGGATTATGGGCAATCAAAAGCTGACAGGCATCCTTTCTCGGCTGCCCTAATATCTTCGGAAGATATGCCTCATTCATGGGCTGCTTGTGAAATCTCTTATAGTAGCATCTGTCAATCTCCGCACCACAGATCGACAGGTTGTATTCCGGCAGATAAGTATTTTCATTGATTAACGGTACAATCCCGGCCTCTGCCAGACCTTTCATATAGCTGTCATACATTCCCTCATACTGTTCCGGATACAGCCTCAGACGGTATTCATGATTCCCCATGCCATAATATATCTTATAGCGGGCAGCCAGCTTTTTCATCAGAGAAAGAGCCGGTGTAAAATCCTTCCCCTTCGTTGCAGTCAGCATATCCCCTGCCACTAAGATCCCGTCAGGAGATATACTGTCTATTTTCTCCAGTAATTTCTTATTCTCTGTACCAAAAGACTTATTATGTAAATCTGACAGCAGTACCATTCGGCACGGACGGGTAAGCTTATCGGATACGATCTGATACTCCACTGTTACCAATCGGTTACAGTCTATCGCCGACACAACCAGACAGATTACAACTATGATAATAATGAATACCAGTACCCCTTTGATCACGCTATGCCCATGCCTTTCTCTCAATCCAATAACTTATCAAGTATATCACATAACGACGCTTCCCTGCAATCAGCGAACTTGTGTTTGCTCCGTTCCGGTCTGCTCCGTCCTTTCGCCACTTCGATTCATCAGATATTGTATCCACACCTTCTTATAATAGTCCTTATACCCTGCCTTCTCCACTCCGTGGGCAGCTAGAATGGAAACACTTCCGATTCTCGTGCCGTTCAGCTTATATACTGCTTCTCCGATAGCATCTCCCTCCGCTACCGGTGCCTCCACCGTATCCGGCAAACTGATTTCCTTCCGAATCTCACTCAGATTACTGCCGGTTGTGTCCAGATATTCAAAGCTGCCTGCATAGCTTAAGTTCACTGTATCTTCAATTCCTCCCGACACCTTTTGCGGTGACAGCGCATCCTTATTCTCATCCGTATACATCTGGCTCACACTGTAACCATAATTTAGTAATGTCATGGCATCCCGGAATCTGGTTTTATTATCCGGTGCCGCCATTACCACTGCAATCAGCTCCATTCCATCCTTATTTGCTGTAGCTGACAGGCAATATAAAGCCTTGGAGGTGGACCCGGTTTTCAACCCTGTCGTCCACTCGTACTGTTTTAGCAGCTTATTGGTACTGGATAACGTAAAGGTGCTGGTCCCTTGTGCTGTCTTATGCTCAATGTCCTCCATCCAGATACCGGTATATTCAAATACCTCAGGATACTTCTCGATCAGCTCTCTGGACATAATCGCCACATCTCTTGCAGAAGAATAATGATTATCGGAATCCGTCAACCCACAGCAGTCCTCAAAATGCGTATTCTGCATGCCCAGAGTCTCTGCCTTCTCATTCATCAACTTCACAAATTCGGATTCACTTCCCGCTATGTACTCTGCCACAGCAACGCTGGCATCATTTCCCGATGCTACTGCAATACACTTTATCATCGTCTCTAACGTTTGGGTCTCCCCTTCTTCCAGAAAAACCTGGGAGCCTCCCATAGACTTTGCATATGCACTTGTGGTTATCTGATCCTCCAAATGTATTCTGCCGCTCTTTATGTGTTCAAAAACAATCAGTAATGTCATAATCTTGGTAATACTGGCCGGACTTCTCTTCGTATCCGCATCCTGCTCACAAATTACCTGCCCTGTGGATGCCTCCATTACGATATAGGAGGGGGTGGATACCTCCGGAGCCGCCTGTACTGTTACGGTTGCCGCCGCAAATCCGGTGTTCAGTAGAAAAGTCCCAAGCAGCAGCCACACGATCATCCGTTTTCTTATTCTACCCAAGCTGTTTCACTCCCGCACATTCTTATGTACTATATGTATTGCAGTGGGACAGTGGATATGACATTACGCGTATAAGCAGATTCGAAATGCTTCGCATTTTCTTCCTCTGCTTTCTCCCTGCGCGTATAAGCAGATTCGAAATGCTTCGCATTTCTCATTCGCGTTGCTCGTCATAAGTCTTTGCTCAACCGGATTTCCGTGCGAGCACGGCCCCGGTTTTGCAAATCCTTCTGACTCTGCTTATACGCGCAAAAAACAGACCCGAATCGCTTCGGGTCTGTCTCATGTACTACTTAGTTGTATTTACGTTTTCTGGCTGCTTCAGATTTCTTCTTACGTCTTACGCTGGGCTTCTCGTAATGTTCTCTTTTACGGATTTCCTGCTGGATGCCGGCTTTTGCACAGCTTCTCTTGAAACGACGTAAAGCGCTATCTAAAGTTTCGTTCTCTTTAACGATT